>JAKSBG010000333.1 GCA_022361255.1 Verrucomicrobiales bacterium | reverse complement strand
ATAAGGGGGAAGGTGGTTGCGCATTACCCGGGGAGATCTGCCAGTCTGCCCTGTGCTACCGTCATCGCGAGGTGACGGGATGGGCTGGCAGAAGTCAGCCGACGGCATAGTCGGCTCTTTCGACCGAGCCGAGGGCCCGAGCTTGAATTGTGCGGCAGGAGCATGATTTCCGATGTCAATGGAGATGCAGGAAAGAAGGGCTGAGATGCCCGATCCCATGCCGGAGAGTAGCGGACGGAATCTGCGAGGGTACGGTGTTGGTGCGTCAAGTGACACGGCAAGGAGAGGGAACTTCTGTCATAGAACCGATATGATGATGGAAGCGGTGGTCGAGCGCGAGAACATGCACCGCGCCTACAAACGCGTTGTCGGCAATAAAGGGGCGGCGGGAGTTGACGGAGTTACTGTCAGCGAACTCAAGCCTTTTCTGCAGGCAGAGTGGGGGCAGATCAAAGAACAACTGCTGTCGGACGGCTACATCCCGCAGCCAGTGCTCAGGGTGGAGATCCCGAAGCCCGGCGGAAAGGGTGTTCGCAAGCTGGGAATCCCGACGGTGCTGGACCGGTTGATACAACAGGCCATCCAGCAGGTGATGACGCCAATCTTTGACCCCGGCTTCTCCGAGACGAGCTTCGGCTTCAGACCGGGAAGGAGTGCACACCAGGCGTTGCTCAAAGCAAAGGAATATATGGCAACGGGCAAACGGTGGGTAGTGGATATGGACCTTGAGAAATTCTTCGATGAGGTCAACCACGACATCCTGATGAGCCGGATAGCAAGAAAGGTCAAAGATAAGCGGGTGTTACGTATAATCCGCCGATATCTGCAGTCGGGTATCATGAAGGGGGGGCTTGTAAGCCAACCCGTGAAAGGCACGCCGCAGGGCGGACCATTGTCGCCATTATTATCCAATATCATGCTACACGAGCTGGACAGGGAACTGGACCGCCGCGGCCACTGTTACTGCAGATACGCAGATGACTGTAACGTGTACGTTGGCTCCAAAAGAGCCGGCGAACGCCTGCTGGCCTCGTTGGACAGGTTCCTTACCAACAAGCTCCGACTTAAGGTCAACCGTGAGAAAAGCGCGGTGGGCCGTCCCTGGAACCGAACGTTCCTCGGCTATACCGTGACGTGGCACAAGAAACCACGGCTCAAGGT
>JAKSBG010000350.1 GCA_022361255.1 Verrucomicrobiales bacterium | reverse complement strand
TAGACATGTAGAGTCTTCATCATAACGTCCATAAGTGTTTACAACAGACTGATCTCCAGTTAAGAATGAGGATGATGCTTTATTCTTCAAAAGAATACAGTGATACTGGCCTCTTTCAAGAAAGAGGCTTCCTGCAGAATTTGTTGCAAGAATAATAGATAAAACGTGCCAAATTTTCTTTATATCAGCTTGAGGAAAATTCTCTCTAAAGTCCTTTGCGATTCTTTCTCTCATTCTACTTTCTTCAGCTACCTTCGCGGCGCCTCCCAACATCATCGTCGTGATGCCGGACGATATGGGATACGGCGATACCGGAGCCACCGGGAATTCGATCATTCGCACGCCGAATCTCGACCGGCTTGCCTCGGAATCCGCTGAGCTGACGAATTTCTATGTGTCGCCGGTTTGCTCCCCAACGCGAGCCTGCCTCATGACAGGGCGCTACAATTTTCGGACCCGCTGCATCGACACTTTCAAGGGACGCTCGATGATGGATCCTGACGAAGTCACCATCGCCGAGGCCTTGAAAGAAGGTGGATATGCGACCGGGATCTTCGGCAAATGGCACCGCGGTGACAATTACCCGATGCGCCCGCAGGATCAGGGGTTTGACGAGTCGCTGATTCACCGCGGTGGAGGGCTTGCTCAACCGTCGGAACCGATTGAAAACGAGCGGCGCTACACCGATCCGATTCTTTTCCGGAACGGCGAAGAAGTGCAGGCGGAGGGATACTGCACCGACATCTATTTTGATGAAGCAATCGAGTTTATGGATCAGTCGAAGAAAGCGGGAAAGCCCTTCTTTGTTTACCTGCCGCCGAACGCGCCGCACGGGCCCTATCACGATGTGCCTGAGGATTTGCTGAAACACTATCAGTCGGTCGATCTCGCACCGATTCTGGAAGGGAAGGAAAGTGAAAAGCACAAGGACACGGTCGCCCGCGTTTTTGCGATGGTGGAAAATATCGATCAGAATATGGGCAAGCTGGATGCCTACCTGAAGGAGAGCGGGCAGTTTGAGAACACGATTGTGATGTTCTTTACCGACAACGGTCCCAACTCGATGCGGTATGTGGGGCCCTTTCGCGGGATGAAATCTCACGTTCACGAGGGGGGGATTCACACGATGTTCTGGGCCCGCTGGCCGGAGCGACTGAAAGCGGGAGCGGAGAGCGACCGGATCGCGGCGCACATTGATATTCTGCCGACTCTGCTGGACGCGGCGGAGGTTTCCGTTCCGGAGGGGTTGAAGCTGGACGGCCGGAGCGTTCTGCCTCTGCTCAGCGGAGCGGGGGAAAACTGGGAGGATCGTTACCTCTTTATCCAGTCGCATCGCGGAAACGAGCCGGTCAAATTCAACCATTTCGCGATGCGGAATCAGGAGTGGAAACTGCTTCGCAATACCGGATTCGGTTCCGAGGTGGAGGTGAAAGAATCGCCTTTCGAACTCTACCACATCGCCGAAGATCCGGGAGAAACGAACAACTTGGCCGATGAGAAACCGGAGCAGGTCGAGAAAATGAAACAGGAGTATAAGG
>JAKSBG010000247.1 GCA_022361255.1 Verrucomicrobiales bacterium | reverse complement strand
TATGTTGAGACCAACCTCGACAACGACCTCTGCGGGAAAAGTGACGAGGTGAAAGTCACCGACGCGGAGCGCAGTAACCTCCGCTTCAGCGGTGGGCCCTGCCTCTTCGTTTCGAGCACGGTGCTTTTCGAGGAGTGCACGATTGATCTGTTTTCGTGTGAGCTTTTCCATTGTGCGAATGTTGTTCAGGTAGGATTCCATTGCGGCGCGGTTGTTCTCATCGAGCTTTTTCCAGTCTTCTTTTTTGAGTAAGTCATCCTGCAGATACTGATGAGCTGCTTCGGCGGGGTAATCTCCGGATAGATGATATTTCACATAGAGAGGAACAAAACTTTCGAAGTTCAGAGTGGTTCCACGAAGTGATTTTGTCAGGGCCGCGATTCCCGCCTGCATGTCTGCGATCCTCGGGGCCAAATTGGCGCGGGGTACCTGAATTTTTCGGGAAAGAATGCTGAGTTTTTCCTTTGGTTTCGTCTCAATATCCCGTGCCGCTTCCATGGTGCTCAGGCCGAGTTTGTTTCCGAGGGGTTCCCCGTCCCGCGGGGTGTTGATCGATTTGTAGCGAATCGGGTTGATGTCTCCCCCGCATCCCTGGAGAAAGAGAGCCGTCGTCGTCCCGCTGCGAAAATGTTTCTCGATGGTTCGTGCCGCGAATCCGGAAATGTCAGCGGTGTTTCCTCCGCCCGGCACTCCCTGGATCGGATGGCAGGCGAATTGGAAAATGATTGCCAGCGTTTCTCCGTTGTCGATCCGGTCGAGTCGGAGAATTCCGATTTCGGGATCTATCGGGCCGACCGATTCAACCTCGCTGTCGAGGGGAAGGGCGTAGGCATGTCGTTCATCAGCATCCGTTCCATCTTTCAGTCGGATGCGGCGATTGATCATGATGTCTTCGATGTGACCGATGCCAGTCCCGGCCATTACCGGAACGCGGTTTTCCCATGCGGTCTCGACTGCCTGAATCGTTAAATTGGTGATGTCAGTGGAAACGACAGCGTGGCAATGGCTCGCGTTGATGATGACGGACGCGGGAGAGATCGAGAACTGATCTTGAAGGGCGGCGCGAACGTCGACCAGATACGGATCACGAATGGAACCGATTTCAGCGATCGCCACGGCGTCGACGGCGATTACGACTGCATTGGTTTTCCCGGAGCTTAGCACTAACGCGGTTACAAAAGGCGGATTCTCCCCGGCGTCGTGACCGGGGCGGGTGATGTCCACTTTTGCGATGCCTGCGAGCAAATCGTCCGCGAACGCAAGGCTGCAGGGAAAAGTAATAAAGAGAAGCAGGATCAGGTATTTCATTTCGTGTCAGGGTTTCTTGAGACGCTTCAGGACTTCTTCGGGTGGAGTCCAGCCGACCGATCGTTTTTGCACCGGGGTATAGCGGAGGGAGATCACAAAAACATCATTTTCAGCAAGGGCCGATTCGCCATCGAGATTGATTTGCACCTGCTGGTAGCCGCGACCGGGGAATGCCTGGTATCCGTTCATCTTCTGCTTCGCCAAGTCCCGGCCGTTCAATTGAATTTCGTCGATCGTCGCATCGCAGTCGGGGATGCGGAGCCGGAAACCGATTCCGAACTCGGTAGGTGTATCTGCTTTCTCTCCGCGTCCTTTTTCAACAGCCAGCTTGATCTCCGGTCCCGATTCTATGAACTGACGAATGTTTGCGACTTCTTTGAGTCCGGAAGATTTGAGGTTGGAAAGAAAGGTTTCGCTGTCCGAATCGAGAACATCGCCCTTTGTTGTTACGGTATATAAGATGCGGCCGTCAGTCTGCGGATAGAGGAACCCCTGGGAGAACTGGCCCTGACTCTGCCACAAGCGAATACGGCTTTTGCGTCGTTCCGCTGCAGTTCTTCCGGATGCGGTCACAAAATGGCCTACGAATGCTTTTACCCGGTCGACGGGATAGCCGGACTCGGATTCTCCATCCGCGACTTGATTGCCGAAGCTCAGCCAGGCTTTGGTGCGGGCGAGAGCGCTTTCCTCCCAGGCAATTTCGAGCGCGGCAATGAGGGTATGGTATTTGGCGTAGCCGTACTGGGCGGAATAGAATTGCGCGCGTCCCCTCCAGTGCTGAGAGGCAAGCGGTGCCGTCGCATTCCCCATGAAGAGCCGTTGGGCATCCGCTTCAAACCGGTCCGACGGGAATCCCGCCTCGGCGCCGGCCCGGATCATGGCATCTGTGATGCGCCAGTCCCAGGGCCGAAGGGCATAGTTGGAGTAAGCCGAACCTGTGATCTCGGTCATGATCTGCCCCTGGTAGCGTTGCCTCTTGCCGAGCAGGTCGTCGGGATACTCCTGGAGGCCGGTGCCGTGTAAATCGATGTGGGCTTCGGGCTGAAAACGGTCAACCGTTTCGAGAAAGGCGCGCATTTCGGGAGCACGTTCGATAGCGCGAAATTCAAGTGTTTCCAGATCCCAGTTCGAGAGACCACCGCCGGTATAGGGATCGATTTTCAGTGAGTTGCCGAAACGATCCGTCGTGAAATAGGCGTAGGGATTGATGATGGGAATGATCCAGACATCCTGGTTTTCTCTCGTAATGCGGGCTTCTTCGTCATCGCTAAGTAACCATTCGATCACCCGCATACAACTGGTCGTTCCCGATCTTTCCGGGCCACCGTGCAGGGCGGTGATGAGTGAGTGTTGCCGGTTATCCGCCGGCGAAGACGGGGAAGTAATCCTAACGAGATAAATTCCCATTCCTTCGCGACTCTCCCCGATTTTTTCTTTGGTGAAAATGTCAGGGTAGGTTTCCGACCAGTAGGAGAGAGTCGCCTCGTATTCCTCCAGAGTAAGCCGATGCACCGGTTCGCTCCCGGAAAGGTGACAGACAAATGAAATAATGAGCAACGGAAGAAAGCGAATCATCTCCTTACAGGGGAACAAGCGCCGGAAGAGTGGTCAAGTTCCGTATCCCGACTTCACCCTGACAGGATTGCGCCCCTGTAATGAAGTGACAAATGGCGCCGGAGGCGAAACCCTGTTTGCTCACAGACCTAACCCTGTTACCTCATGCGCTTGACCCTGTTTGTTCTCCTCTCCTTGCTGTTTTCCATTCCTGCTTCCTTCGCGGATGAAATTCGTGTCGGGATCATCGGTCTGGATACCGGACACGTGATCGCTTTTACCAAGACGATGAATGATGAGGCGGCGGAGGGATCGTTGGAGAAATGTCGCGTTGTCGCTGCCTATCCCGAGGGAAGTCCGGACATCGAGTCCAGCGTGAGCCGTGTTCCGAAATATACCGAAGAAATTCAGAAGTTCGGGGTCGAGATCGTGGATTCGATTCCGGCACTACTCGAAAAGGTGGACGCAGTGATGCTGGAGACAAATGACGGGCGGCC
>JAKSBG010000492.1 GCA_022361255.1 Verrucomicrobiales bacterium | reverse complement strand
AGGAATTCAGTTTTACCGCCGGAGTGGCGGTGGGCGAAGACAATTCGCTGAAGATTAAGCAGGGAGATTACGAGCGGGAGCTGGAGGTCGAGAAAGACTGGCGTCCGGTTTCTTTTTCCAAGTTGGGTGACATCAACGAGGCGGGTGTGGTTTTTGCCGGATACGGACTGGAAGTTCCGGATGGCAAAGGCGGTGAGTCCTACACGAGCTACTTTCATCTCGATGTGAAAGGCAAATGGGTGATGGTGTTCCGATTTGTCCCGGATGATGTCGATGACAAGACGAGGCAGGAAATGCAACGCTATTCGCGCCTCCGACACAAAGCGACTCTCGCGCGGCGCAAGTTCGCCGCCGGGATCATTTTCGTAACCGGTCCGGAGACAGAGGTGAACGAGGAGCTCGTCCCGATGCAGTTTGATGCCTCGCTGGCAGACTCGGGAATCCCGGCAATTTCGATGAGCACAGAGGCTGCGAGGAGGCTGGTTGCTGCGGCGGGAAAGGATCTGTCGGAGATCCAGAAAACGCTCGATACCGGTGAAATGGTCCAGGGTTTTGACCTTCCCGATCTTCGGATTGATGCGGAGATCGATGTCGATCAGGAGAAAAAAACGGGGCGCAACGTGATTGCCGTGCTCCCGTCCGGAAAAGGAGGGCACCATCCGCCGCCGGCTGTGGTGATTGGTGCGCATATCGATCACCTCGGATCGGAGGCAGGTCCGGGATCGCTTGCGAAGGAAGGGGAAAGAAATCAGATCCACTTCGGTGCGGATGACAATGCTTCGGGAACGGCTGCGCTGCTGGAGATTGCCGAATATCTCAGTGATATGAAGAAAAAAGGCAAGCTGGAGATGGAGAGAGATGTCGTGTTTGCCGCGTGGTCGGGTGAAGAAATCGGCTTGCTTGGCTCCTCACACTTTGTGAGGAAGCTGGCGAAGGATACGATGGGCGATGAGAATGCTCCACTGGGTTTGCTGCTGGGTTCTTATCTGAATATGGACATGATCGGGCGCCTCGAGGACAAAGTTGTCATTCAGGGGACCGGATCGAGTGACTACTGGACAGGAGCGGTGGAGCGGCGCAATGCCCCGATCGGCCTGCCGATCACGATTCAGCCGGATACTTTTCTCCCGACGGATGCGACGAGTTTTTATCTGCGCAAAGTTCCAATCCTGAGCGCATTCACGGGGGCTCATCCGGATTATCACACTCCGCGCGATACGGTGGATAAGATCAACTACGAGGGCGCGACGAAAATTGCGAAGCTGATGGGGCTCATCGCTCGCGGACTGGCGATTGACGCTGAGGCTCCTAAATACGTGAAGGTCGACCCTCCAAAGAATCGCGGGGCACGCGGGTTCCGGGTGTATCTGGGAACCATACCCGATTACAGCCAGGGCGATGTGAAAGGAGTCAAGCTGAGCGGGGTGTCTGAAAAAGGACCTGCCGGAAAAGCCGGGGTCAAAGGAGGCGACGTCATCGTAGGTCTCGCGGGGCGAAAAATTCTCAATATTTACGACTACACCGATGCGATGGCGGCGTTGAAGGTCGGTGAGGAGACTGAGATTGTGGTGACCCGCGAGGGAGAGGAATTGAAATTGAAGATCACTCCGGGGTCGCGGGACTGAGTTGTGGAATTGGTGTCGCGACGGAGTTGGTTTTTGGGATGTGCAGTGGCAAGATGATGAGGAAAGCCCTGTCGGGTTGAGGGCTGGCTGCTTTTCACAGGAAAGGCGGGTCAGGCTTTCGGTAAATAGTTGTGAAAGAGTCACATTCAGCCCCGTGAAGGCAACCTCCAGTGATGCCTGGAGGCGCAAAAATCCACTGGACAGTGGATTGATAGTTGCCTTGTTAGGCACTTTTCCACTAAAAAATTACCCCGACTTGCCGTTTTGTTAGATTTGTGATCTTGCAAACCGGTTTGGTATGGGATTCTACTCATGAAAATCCCGACTTTCCCCCGCGTTGGTTTGCTTCGCCTGTTCCGCGAGCTACGGCGATTACACCTCTCTACTGTAGCATTGCTCGTGCCAAGCTTCTTTGTTTGGACGCCTGTCTACTCAAATCCGCGAGGAGGAGTGGTAGTTCACGGAGATGTGCAGTTTTCCGGGACGGGCGGCAATCTGCAGATTCGTCAGAACAGCCGGAACGCGATCATCAACTGGGAGGATTTTTCGATCGATGCGGGAGAGCTGACACAGTTTCGTCAACCGAACTCGAGTGCGGCTGTATTGAACCGGGTGATGGGAGGGAATCCGACGGCAATCCACGGAGCGTTGCGTGCGAACGGAAACGTGTTTGTGATCAACCCGAACGGGATTTTGATTGGGGCCGGGGGCACGATAGACGTACACGGTCTGGTTCTGTCGACGTTGGATGTGAGCAACGGGGAGTTTCTCGCGGGCGGGGATATGGTATTCAAAGGGGACAGCGAAGCGGGAGTGACGAACATGGGTCGGATCAACGGGATCGGCGGGGATGTGTTTTTGATTGGTAAGACGGTTACCAACAGCGGAAGT
>JAKSBG010000497.1 GCA_022361255.1 Verrucomicrobiales bacterium | reverse complement strand
GTAGCTGATGCGCGGGTTTCTTTCACTGATTTCTCCAAATCGAATGGTTACCTCGCCCACTGGTTTGTTTCGGGCATTAATCCCGTTCTCACTTCCGGTGGCATCTGGGTTGACCGCTCCGGGGAAATTGTAGGAATTCAACATGGCAGGCTGATTGGAGACAGTGGCGCACTGTCTTCCGGAATCAGCATGGCGTCCCCTCCCGATGCAATACGGAAGCTGATCCGAACAAAATCCATCGCCAGAACAGCCGGGATCGGCGGCTACGTGTGGGAATCGTGGACAGCAGATGATGCCTTGCGGGACGAACTCCCGCGCGGAATGGCCGGCCTGATTGTAAGCTCCGTTTCAGAAGGTCGACCGCTTGACCTCGCGGGAATCTCGAAGTTCGACGCGATTCTCAGCTGTAACGGAAAACCGACTCTCCGCCGCCATCAATTTCTCAGCTTGATTCGAGACAAGCCTCCCGGAACGATATACACCTTAGAGGTCTTTTCTCCCGGTTCCCATAGCCGCAAAACTGTAAAATTGGTCACGGAATGTCTCGAGGACCTCTGGGAGTGATCGGCTCAATTCTCTCCGCGAAGATAGTTCTCGATATCATACTGTGCCCTGCGGCCTTTCTCCTTGTTCTCTCGTTTTTGGTATTGATTCGTCAAATCACGATCCAAAATGCGGGCCTTTGTATTGTCATTCCACTGGATGTCAAAATACTCACACAGCTGCCCCTTAAGCCGCTTATCGTAGACTGGAAATACGGTCTCAACCCGCGAGTCAAAGTTTCTCGGAAGAAAATCAGCCGATGAAAGATACACCTCTTCTTCGCCTGCATTTTCGAAGCGGAACATTCTGCTGTGCTCAAGATATTTGTCTACGATACTTATCGCTTTTACCGGGCTATCATCCCCGAGAATCATTGAAAACATACTGCGCACGATGAGCCTGATGGGAACTCCGGAGTCTGCAGCCCTTCTTATCAGCTCACTTGTTTCTGAATCCGAAAAATTATTCACCTTAATCGAAATGCCGGAAGTTTTTCCTGCCTTGTGATTTGCAATTTCACGTTCGATTTTTTCACGCAGGAAAGTACGGAGGTAAAACGGGGCGGACACAATGTGTTTCAATTTCGGGGGTTGGTAGGAGCGCCGGAAAAAACGTGCTATTTCCGCCGCATCCTGACCAAATTCCTGATCATACGTGAACAACATGTGATCCGCGAAAATCGTGGCCGTGTCCTCATTAAAGTTTCCCGTCCCCAGAACTGTGTAATAACGAATCTGTCCCTGCTCTTTCCGGGTAATCAGGACCATTTTGCTGTGAACCTTCAGTCCCTGGACTCCCAGCTGCACCTGCACTCCCGCATCCCGGTAGCGACTGGCCCATTTGATATTGGCTTCTTCGTCAAATCGCGCCTGTGGTTCCACGAGAACGAATACCTCTTTGCCGTTCCGCGCAGCAGCCTGGACTGCCCCGGCGACACAGGACTCCTTCGCAAGTCGATATTGCGTCAGGGTTATGCTCTGAACAAGGGGATCGATTGAAGCCTCTTGAAGCAGCCGTATCAAATTTCCAAACGGTTGATAAGGGACATGCAGAAGAATGTCGCGTTTCCGGATTGCCGCGAAAAGACTCGCCTTTCTCCTCTTCAGCGACTTCACCGGCACCGGCTCAGCCTTTTCGTAGTTGAGATTGTTTTTCCCCATTTTTGGGAAACTCAGCAAGTCGCGCCGATTATGGTAGCGCGCTCCCGGATAGAGAGAGTCGGACCTCGCCAGATTCAGTTTACGGAGAATCAGATTGAGAAACGGCTTGGGGAAGTTTTCGTCGAAGTTCGCCCGGACCGGCAAACCTTCCTCCCGCGCCTTGAGGCTGTCCTCCATTTTCTCATAGAAACTCTCCGTGAAGTCATCATCGAACTCCAGTTCCGAATCGCGGGTGAATTTGATCGCATAGGACTCGTAGGTGTCATATGGAAAGGTGGCAAACACTTCGGAAAGACCGAATCGAATAATGTCGTCGAGATACATCACGTACTGTTCCTTACCCATCAAAGGGAGCGGAATAAAGCGCGGCAAGTTCCCGGGAATCTCGATCAAAGCGTGCATCGGCCTGCCAGTGCCATCTGACTTCGAAGCCCTCACCGCCAGATACATAGGCAGATCCTTTAGTCGTGGCAGTTTTGAAGCCGCCTTCAGGATAATCGGGAAGATATGCGGACTCACTTTCTCCCGAAAGTACTCACGGACAAAGCTTCGGTATTCAGCTGGAACTTCCGGTGACTCAAGGAGGACGATGCCATTCTCGTTAAGGTCTTTTTTAACACGTTCATACGCCTTGTTAAAATCCTCTGCCTGCAATTTCACCAATCGGGTCACTTTTCTCAGTGTGTCCCGCGGGTCGGGAATATCGAGAGTCTTCCACTCATCACCAAGAGATGCGATACGCTTCAATGTAGCCACCCGAACACGGAAAAACTCATCCAGATTGGAGCTGTAAATACCTAGAAACTTGATCCGCTCGAAAAGAGGAACATTCGGATCGGCAGCCTCCTGCAACACTCGGGCGTTGAACGAAAGCCAACTGGTTTCTTTAGATCGGAAATCCTCTTGCATAGGGTGCGAATCGTAGAGGATCGCTCCCGGAAATCGAGCCGAACTTTGTTAAATTATTGCAATTTTTCCTCCTATATTTCCGGTTCCTGAACCAAAAACCGGCCTTCGAATTCCTCTGCAATGGAAAGCACCCTGCTTTGATCGCCTGTCGAAATCAGTTTATCTTTGCCTTCGGCCCTCACTTTTCCTTTTTCGCGGATCTTCCAACTCCCCTCCTCAGGAAGAAACGTGACAGTTCCATTCCCTCCGATTATTTGGATTCGAGCGTCGGGTTCCGGATCAGGATTTCTCAACCAAACACGCGCGTTCTCCACTTCCAACCGAAACCGGTGAATACGCCCCCACGGAACGGAAACCGTGAGACTCTGACCTGCCTCTGTCAGCAATCCGCTGATTCGCTCGACATATGACAGCGTGGAAAAATCTCCATGATCCGTTTCCCAGTAACTTTCTGCAATGTTCGAGGTGGGCATACCGTGCCCATAGGCCTCGCCTACAATTCGGAATTCATCGCCGGGAACAATTTCAATATCGCCGGCCACGAAGCGCAATTGAATACTGATAGGTCCCTCTTTCGCAAAATCATTCACAACGTAAAAATTTCGGACATCGCGATATGGTGACGCCAGCACTATTCCAGCGACCGTTACAAGACCCAGCGCAGCCGCAATCAGCTTTACTTTAAGCGGCATAGGGTTTCGCGGCATTCCTTTGCGGACAAGCCCTTTATCGAGTCCCAGCACATAATAGAGTCCAAGACAGGTAAACCAGCATACCGCCCCCGCCCAAACCACATCAGAAAAGAAATGCGCCCCCTGCAGCATTCTCGCCAGCCCCATAACTGCCCCGAGAATCAATGCCATCAGCAAAACGGTGTCAGCCCATCCTTTTCGGTACCCCCTGAGGAGAAAAAATCCGCAGAGAAAATAGAAGCCCATTGTTGCGTGCCCGCAGGGAAAAGACTTTCCAGCTGAAGACAGATCCAGAGTAAGGATTTCCTCAAACGCGTTGTGCCCACCAAGCCCTTCGACCTCACGAGGACGGGGGCGTCCCCAGTATTCCTTGAGGATTGCATTCGTTATGATCCCGGGCCCGACAACTGCGACCAGCAATAAATAGACAAACACCCGCCGCCACCTTCGAAATCCATCGCGGGACCAGGAAAGGAAAAACCCCACCAGCGACAGAACAACAACCAGAGTCGTTGGAACCGTCCCGAGTTGATAAAAAAACTGCCAAAAAGGATCTTCGCCGAATGCCCAGCTGCCTTCGCCAGCACGGAAAATCGCCGTTTGAGCGTACAGGTCAAAGCCCGTAGCGCGGACGAACACGGTTAACAGAAGCGTCGCGACTAAGGGAATCACAACCCAGCGCCAGCGAAACCGGGGGCCGGATGGCTCCGATTCAAATTCCGAGAGAATTGAGCCCAAATACTGCCGCATGGAATTGACGAACATCACAACACGTTCCGCCCCCCGCTGATGTGAGTCAACCGCAGGCAAACGAATCACTGCCCCTTCAAGCAAACAGGGTTAGGCCGGAGACCTAACCCTGTTAAATGATTGAGCAAAGCGGGTTCAGGACAATCTATTCCAGACCCACGAGCGGGTAGAGATTGTCTTTGCACCACTGACCGTTCTGGATCGTTACGCTGTCAGGATCTTCCACCGCGATGTGAGCTTCGTCTTCGCAGATGATCCAGCCTTCGTAGTTCCGCAGCGTCAGCCACTCGGTGATTTTGTGGAAGTCGAGCTTCCCGGTTCCCATTTGCGCCCAGGGCTCGGGGCCGTTGCCGGAGAAATCCTTGTAGTGAATGTGGTTCACGAGGTGCTGCCACTTGTTCATCGTTTCGATGACATCCATTCCTCCGCGAATGATGTGTCCAACGTCCGGAGTCCATCCGGTAACAGACGGGTCGAGCGAACTGAGAACGACATCGTAGTCATACTGAGTGCGCACGAGAGAATCAGGCGGGCTGTTGGGGTGATAGGAGCAAACCAGTCCGGCATCGACCCCGCGCTGAGAAACGCGGTTGATGTTTCGGGCCACATTGAGACGGCGCTTCTGGAGATCCTTGGCGCGTCCACTCGGAAGAGTAACTGTTCCCAGCATCGCTCCGGGGAAATGACTGAGGAAGTCGATCGTGAAGTCGGCGGCAGCGCGTTCCTCCGGAGTTTCCTCTTCGTTGTCCCAGGCGCAGATGAGGGCCAGTCCCGCCAGTTCCACGTTGTGCTCCTGGAGGCAGTCCTTCATTTTGATGGGATCGATCAGGTCCCCCAACCAGTATTTGCTGCAGCCGAGAGCGCTTTCCGAAATCTCGAGAACCATCGGCTCGATTCCGGTAAAACCGGCTTCGCCGATGACTTTGATCATGTGATCCAGCTTGTTGTCATAGCCTTTTCCTGTGTCCTGCATGAACCAGGTGTAGACTTCCGATCCGAATTTGATTTTTGACATGGGTTTGTAGAAGTAAAGGAGTGGAGAAGTAGAGTAGTAAAGAAGGTTCTGCTGTTTAGTGCGCTTTGAGCCATTCCAGAACTCTTGGATTGAAGTCGTCCATGACTTCCCAGTGGAAGGCGTGGCCGGCTCCGTCGTAGAAGTGGGTGTCGCAGTTGGGGATTCCGGCGGCAACTTGCTCCCCCATCCAGAGAGGGGTGAAGATGTCGTCTTTTCCGCCGATCACAAGACATGGCGCTGAGATATTACCGAGCTGATCGCTGACGTTGTGGTTGATGCAGGCTGCGGCCTGTCCCTTGAGGCCGTGGAGCGGCTGCGGAACGGGGTTTGCATCGAAGTCCTCCCGCCCGGAAACCAATCCCTCGTAGGCTTCGTCGTTGTCCCAGAAGGGTTTGGTGAAAATGAGAAGCTGGACAAATTCAAGGAACTGCTTGTTGTCGAGATGGGCCTTGCACACTTTCATGTGCTCGAATACGGAGGTCGCGTAGCGGTCACATTCGGACCACGGGCACATGAGCACGGCCGACTGCACTTTGTCGGGATGGCGCAGGCAAAGCTGCTGGGCGATGATGGATCCCATGGAAACACCAACGATACGGGCTTTCTCAATGCCGAGGGCATCCATGAGTCCGGCGTAGTCATCCGCCATCATTTCGCTGGAGTAGTCTCCGGCCGGTTTGTCAGTGAGTCCGACGCCGCGGTTGTCCGGCTTGATACAGCGGTATTCCTGACTCCAGAAGTCCGAGTGGGCCTCCCAAACTTCACCGCGGGCGGTGATTCCCATGATGAGAATCAGCGGGTCGCCTTCGCCCTTCTCTTCATAATACATCTGGATTCCGTTGGTTTCGACGTGTGGCATAGCAATAAAATATGACGGTATAGGGTTTGGCGAAAGAATCCACGGGCAGGCTTGTCGTGTCCAGAAAAATTCGAACTTTGAGTGATCACGTGATTTTTCGTCGGAAAACACGGCATTTTCCCCCTTCAGAAGGCCCGTTTTGCCATTTTTCTTCACATTATCGGCACCACAATGCAGGTAATTCAATGCACGACCACCCCCTGTAAATCACTATACTACAGTGCCTAGCAGATTGTTTTCACCCTCGCAGACCTGCCTGAAGGTGACATTCCCGTCACAAAAAATGCGATATTTTGTAACATAAATCTATTTGCGGATCGTTGCGGGGCATTCATGATGCCACCATCAGTGAACGGACCGCTAAAGCCGCTATGACAAAACTGTCACGAAGCTCTGGTGGATCGTTTGTGGATCACCAACTACTGAATCGCACTGATTCCTTACAATAATCAAAACTCAATGACACATCAAAACCTAATCAAGAAACTGGTTGCCAGTACTGGTGCTGCCGCGATTCTCGCCGGTGGTTCCGCTTTTGCTGGTGATTACGGCAAAGCCGTAATCGACGACAAGATGCCTATCGAGGCCTGGCACTACTGCGACGTATTCGACATGAATACGCTCTACAGCGGTGACGGCTTCGTTAAGGAGATCTCCTGGAACGGCCGCTATCATGGCCAGGCTGTGAGCCAGAGCAAAGACCTCGGCGCTCAGGACATCGGCTACAACAACTGGCAGCACAGACGTTTCCGTCTGGGTATGAACGTCGAGTTCGCCAACAACGTTACTCTTAAGACTTCTGCTGACATCTCCGACGGTAGCGGCAGCGGCACAGGCCTCACTCGCGGACCTTTCTTCAACGGATGGGACGAGTTCTACATCGACTGGGAGCCCAAAGGTGAAGTTCTTCAATATGTTGAAATTGGTAAGCAGAAGGAAGCAATCTCTCGTGAGTATTCCACTTCTTCTCGCAAAATCCTCACCGTTGAGCGTTCACACATCGTCAACGAGACGACTGACATGAAGCCCTGGGGTATCACCGCTGGTTTCAAGTTCTTCGGAATGAAGCACGAGTTCGGCGGCTGGATTCACGGCCTTGACGACAACGAGCCTCTTGGTAACTGGGCAGACTTCGATTCTCGCGGCGGTTTCAGCTACCGTGGTGAAGTTGCCATCACTGATGCAACCAACTTCCACCTCGATTACGCTTTCACCAACAACTCGGACGGACTGGCAAGTCCTCAGGGCAGCGCCGGTGAAGTCGAGTCATCCGCTTACGAGCACGTTGTTGCTCTCGGAACGGAGTCCGAGTGGGGACGCCTTGGTTTGATCACGGACCTCATCTTCGGTGCCAACCGTGAAGCAAGCGGAGTCATTCCTGCTGGAAACGACACATGGGGACTGGTTGTCCTTCCTTACTACAACATCACTGACAAGCTTCAGTTCGTTACCAAATATGCCTACATGGCTGAAGGTCGTGAGCAGCGCACGCAGCGATTTGGCGAAGGTGTTCCCAATCTCCAGAACGGTCGTTCCCGTGTTGAGAACTACCACACCTTCTACGCAGGCCTGAACTACTACATCTGCGATCACAACCTCAAGCTCATGGCTGGCTATGAGTATGCAACCGGTGATGTAATCGGAGCTGGAACTGACGTTTCATCCGACACCTGGATGCTCGCGATCCGCACCTATTTCTAGGCCGGAACGTTTGACAAACTTTTCCGCTCTTTTCATAAGGCGGAACACCCTTGGTGGAAAGGGCGGGACTTCGGTTCCGCCCTTTTTTCTTTGTCGCCCCCTCCCCTTTTTTCGGGTATTTTCCCGCCAACGATATGCCAAAGAAACCTCCTGCCCCTACCAGTCTTCTCGTCGGTGATTTCTTCAAAAGACACCGCGACGAACTTTCGATGAATTTGGTCGGCAGCGATGTGGGATTTGATCGGCAAATCCTCGAGCCGACAATCAACCGCCCCGGCCTCGCG
Organism: Verrucomicrobiales bacterium; assembly: GCA_022361255.1. GTDB lineage: Bacteria > Verrucomicrobiota > Verrucomicrobiia > Verrucomicrobiales > DEV007 > Arctic95D-9. The sequence continues at coordinate 12,367 of JAKSBG010000497.1, read as the reverse complement.
CTGAGCGGTTTCTACAAATACTTTGCTCTCCACCGGCTCCAGGTGATTGGCCTGGCAGAGCGCTCCTACCTCCGCCATCTCAGCGCCGCAAACGCGAAGGAAAGATTTTCCCAGCTCTGCTCCCACCGGATCCCCTGCATTGTCGTGAGTCGAAATCAGGATTTACCGGACGAGCTGGTAGATATTGCCACGGATGCCGGGGTTTCCGTCCTGCAGACTTCGATGGTAACGATGAACTACATCAATGCCGCGACCGTTCGCCTCGACTGGGAATTCGCGCCAACAACCACCGAACATGCCTGTATGATTGATGTGATGGGCATCGGAATCCTGATCAAGGGCGACAGTGGCACCGGCAAAAGCGAAACGGTGCTTTCCCTGCTCCGCCGCGGGGCCAGCCTTGTCGCCGATGATATGGTGCGCATCCGGAATATTGAAGACCGGGAACTGATCGCCACGGCACCGGAACTGGGACGCAGCTACATGGAAGTGCGCGGCCTGGGAATCATTAACGTTGCAGCTCTTTTCGGAGTAGGAACCTTCCGGACAGAAAAACGCCTCGATCTCTGTGTAACCTTGCGGAGGGAAGAGGACATGAACGACATGGAACGAGTGGGGCTGGATCGTGAGACCGTCAAGGTTCTCGGGATGGATGTGCCTCACATTGAGCTCCCCGTCGCGCCGGGCCGGGATATGGCCCAGCTGGTCGAAGTGGCCGCTCTTGACCAGAAACTGAAAGCGCTCGGACACGATTCCGCTGTGGAATTTAACAAGAAGCTGTTGAAAAGGATGCGGGACCAACGTAAGTCTGTTGTCTGACGGGTCCCGGTCGGGATACCAAAACATCGCCGGGCCGGTCAAAATTCGCGGGATACTCCCCGTCAATCGCTGTTTCCCATGCCTACCTGTCAGCTCACCATTTACAACGAGGAGGGACTTCACGCCCGCCCTGCCGCGAAATTTGTGAAGCTCGCCAATCAGTTTCCCTGCGAAATCTGGGTGGAGAAGGACGATGAGGAGATCAACGGCAAAAGCATTATGGGATTGATGATGCTGGCGGCCTCCAAAGGATCTGTTATCACCGTATCCGCAGAAGGGGATGGTGCTGAGGACGCTCTCGCGAAGATCACCGCTCTGGTCGACAGCGGGTTCGAGAGTGACGTGTGATATCAGGCGTTTTTCCTGTCAGTCACACGAATCGCAGAAAAGTCTGTTTTTCTGCGGTAATTCATAATATTTTGTCCGTCCGGACGTTAAGGAACCGTTATCGATGACAGGAATGGAGCGAAGAAATGAGATTCGTCTCGAGGGGATCGGCGTGTCTCCCGGGGTCGTCTGGGGCCCTGTCGAATTTATGGGGAAAGGCCTCGAGGAGCCGGACCATTCCACGATCAACCGTGATCAGGTTGATGCTGAGAAGGCGCGATTCTCTCTCGCACTTGTAGCGACACGGGATCAGATCATCGAACTCCAGCAGGAAATCGTCGACGAAGAGGGTGAGAACCACGCGGGAATCTTTGATGCCCACCTGCTCCTCCTGGAAGATTCCACGGTTCTCAACGAAGTCCTCCGGATCTGCGAAACGCAGCTTCGCTCAATCGACTGGGCCTACTACTCGGTGGTGAAGAGATATATCGATTCCCTTCGAAAAATTTCGGACCCTTACCTTCGTGAACGGGCAGTCGACATCGAGGACGTGGCGAAGCGGGTTTTGAAGAATCTTCGCTGGTCGGAGAGCCATCCCGGCACTGAAATGGAAACCAGCCGTCCTCTGATGGCTGAAACCGCGATCATTCTTGCGCACGATCTCACTCCTTCTGATACCGTAGGGCTGGACCGGTCCAAGGTGAAAGGATTTGCCACCGAAGTAGGAAGTTCGACTTCCCATACCGCCATTATGGCGAGGTCTCTCAACATTCCCGCTGTGGTTGCGCTCCACAATCTCCCGGACTGCGAAGCCGGTGATACTGTTCTTATTGACGGTTATCACGGCATCGTGATCATCAATCCTTTCGAGAAAACACTGAAGGAATACGAAGAGATTGCGGAGAAAGAATCCGAACTCCTTTCCGGTCTCGCGGATCTTCAGAACAAGCCGACCGAGACTGAAGACGGAAAAGTCATCACTCTCTCGGCGAACATCGAATTCGAGCAGGAACTGGAGGGCGTGAAATCGTCCGGTGCAGAAGGTGTAGGCCTCTACCGGACCGAGTTTTTCTTTCTACAGGAAAAATCAAAACGCACCGAGGAGGGGCAGACCGAGATTTACACCCGGGTGGCAAAAGCAACCGGTCAGGACGGAGTCATCATCCGAACGCTCGATATCGGCGGGGACAAGCTGTTCCCCGATATGTTCGATAACCCGGAACCCAATCCCTTTCTCGGCTGGCGCGGCATCCGTCTCAGTCTCGATCGGCCCGAAGGATTCCGGCGGCAGTTGCGATCAATTCTGCGCGCCAGTGCCCACGGAAAAGTCGGGGTCATGTTCCCCTTTATTTCCACGCTTGAGGAAGTCCGGGGAGCCCGGGCTCAGCTGCGGCTGGCGATGGACGAACTCCGAAGTGAAGGCACCGCCTTCGACGAAAATATCGAAGTCGGCGCGATGATTGAGATTCCGAGCGCGGTGCTCATTGCTGATCACATCGCGAAGGAAGTCGATTTCTTCAGCATCGGAACCAATGATCTCGTCCAGTACACGACTGCTGTGGATCGGGTAAACGATCGTGTCGCGGCGCTCTACCAGCCCTGCCATCCCGCCGTCGTTGAAATGATCCGGCAGACAGTTGATGCCGCCCACCGGAACAACATCTGGTGCGGCATTTGCGGCGAGGCGGCGAGCCATCTTATCATGACTCCGCTTTGGGTCGGGCTGGGGGTGGACGAACTCTCGGTCGGGTCGGCCCAGGTCTTGAGAACGAGACGGGCCATCTCGAGGCTGCAGACGGATCAGTGCCTCGAACTGACAGATCGAATCGCCGGACTCGCAACGGCGGATGAAGTGGAAACAGCCTGCCGTGAAATCGCCGAAAAGGCCTATCCTGAACTCTTGCTTTGATACAAATTTCGCAGAGATCGAAAATTGACCCGGCCGAAAAATCCGGCACAATTCCCCTTCCCCGACTGAATTCGAAATGACTCCCCGGCGCTTCCGTTTTCTTCCCTGCTCGATTCGCGCAGTCGCATTGATCGCGATTGTCGTTTGCGGTGGGATGCAGGAACGCGCCTGCGGCCAGGTGGATTTCAAGAGCCTCACCAAAATTGGAAACCCATTCAAGCGACAGGGCGGAGATCTTCAGGAAACCGCCAACGCCCCGACTGGACCGGGCGGGCTGTGTATTCTTCCTTCCGGGGAGTATGTCATTTCCTGCCACCAGTTTTTCAATCCCCGTTTCCGGGTTTTGAAGTTCACAAAAAAGGGGGAATGGGTCCCCTTTCCCAGCGAGGTAATGAATACCCCCGGGTCCGGTGCCAATGTCATCCTCGACTCTGTGCTTGGAATTGCCTGCGACCCGCGCGGAATCGTCTGGATGCTCGACAATGGGCGTCGAACCGATGTCACCCCGAAACTTGTCGCCTGGGACACGAAACGGAACGAGCTGCACAAGGTGATCACGCTCGACTCACAGGCTCTCTCTCCCCGGTCTTTTCTGAAAAATCTCGTTCTCGATCCGGTCGCCCCCTACATCTACATCACCGATCCGGCAGACGGGATCAGTTCCGCCATCATTGTCGTGAATACTCAGACCAGCCTCGCCCGTCGTGTTCTTCAGGGACACAGCTCCACGCAGAAAGAGCCGAACATCCAGTTGCAGCTCGACGGGAGATCCATCATCGTGCGCCGTCCGGACGGCGGGCTTGCCAACCCCCTAACCGGAGTCAGCCCGATCGCAATCGACCGCAAAGGCGAGTGGCTCTATTACGGTCCGCGCGACAGCTCCTCCCTCTTCAAAATCAAAGCCGATCTTCTCCGGCGCAATGACCTGCCGGCAAGCTCGCTCGAAAGTCAGGTCAAAGGCGTTTCGCCGAAACCGATTTGTGACTCCATTGCAATTGATTCCAAAGGTCGGATCTACTTCGGTGATATTTCCCGGGGAACCATCGACTACGTGTCGCCAGACGAGGAATACCTCAACTTGCGGCTTCATATCGAAGACCCGCGCATTGTCTGGCCTGGCGGACTTCTGATCGGATCCGACGGAAACCTCCATTTCTTTGCCAACCAGTTGCATCGCACTCCCTTTTTCAATGGAGGAAAGGACATCACGGCGCCACCGTTCCCGATCCTGAAAGGAAAACCACTGCCGTCCGGGCGGTTCCTGAGCCTGCCATAGTCGCGTTTTCCGCACATGCCCACCATTCTCGATACCCTGAAGAAAGGAACCGAGTATCTCGAAAAGTACGAGATCGAGGAAGCGCGGCTCAATATGGAGCACCTCATCGCGCACGTGCTGAAAATCGACCGGATGCAGCTCTACATCGATTTTGACCGCCCTCTCGCGGAGCCGGCATTGGTGAGCCTGCGCGATCTTACGAAACGGCGCAGTCGGGGGGAACCCCTGCAACATCTCCTCGGCAGCGTCGAGTTCTGCGATCTCGAATTCAAAACCGACGCCCGGGCTCTGATTCCCCGCCCCGAAACCGAAGAGATGGTCAGCCTTCTGATGTCCCGGGACTGGCCCGGAAAAATCTCATTTCTCGACGTCGGGTGTGGTTCCGGCATCATTGGCCTTTCACTGGCTCAGCACTTCGGCGACAAAGTCGAACGGGCTGTCCTCAGTGATGTCTCCGGTGATGCTCTCGCCCTCGCCGGGGAGAATGCAGAAGCGCTCGGATTGTCAGACCGTGTCGAGTTTATCGAAAGCGATCTCTTTGAGAAAATCACCGGCCAGTTTGATCTCATCGTCGCGAACCTGCCTTACATTCCGGATGGCGAACAGACCAGTCTCAGCCGCGAAGTCCAACGCGACCCCGCGCTTGCTCTCTACGGAGGGGAAACCGGAACGGAAATCATTCGCCCCTTTCTCAGCGAATCGATCGAACATCTCGACCCCGGGGGAGTCGTCGCAATCGAATACGGGATCGGCCAACACGAGGAACTACGCATTTTCGCCGAAGACCTCGGCTTTTATCCCGCTGATATCAAAGCCGATCTGAACGGCATTGAACGGTTTCTTTTCGCTGTAAAATCAACATAAAGCTGCTAGGGTCACCGCTTTCCGCCCCTCACGCGCGTCCGGTCGGTTCATCCACTGGTTCGCTGGAAAATTTACGAAGAAACCTGCATGGAAAAATTTGTCGTACATGGTGGCAGCCAACTGAGTGGCAGCCTGAACGTCAGTGGATCAAAGAACGCGTCGCTTCCGATTCTCGCGGCAACTCTGCTGACCAGAGAAGAATGTGTGATCCGCCGTGTTCCGGACGTGTCCGACACCAACTACATGCTGCAGATCCTGCAGAACCTCGGGGCTGAAGTCGAACGCGCCAGCGGCAATGTCATCATCAAGTGCGAGAAAATCCGTTCTCACGAAGCTCCCTACGACCTCGTCCGGAAAATGCGGGCCTCGGTCTGCGTCATGGGTCCCCTACTGGCCCGTCAAAACCGCGCTGACGTCTCTCTTCCGGGAGGCTGTGTCATCGGGGACCGCCCCATTGATCTCCATCTGAAAGGATTGGAAGGTCTCGGTGCCGACGTCACAGTGGACGGAGGAAACGTTCATCTCGAAGCCCGTCGCGGCCTCATCGGTGACACCATCGACATGGCCGGAAAACACGGCGCAACTGTCCTCGGCACCGACAACGTCATGATGGCTGCCGTGCTCGCCAAAGGCACTACCGTCATCACCGGAGCAGCCTGCGAACCGGAAGTGGTCGACCTTGCAGATTTTCTCATCTCCATGGGAGCCAAAATTTCCGGAGCGGGAACGCCCCGCATCGAAATCGAGGGCGTTGACGAGCTCGGTGGTGTAAAGCACACCGTCATTCCGGACCGGATCGAAGCAGGAACTTTTCTCGTCGCCGGGGCAATGGCAGCGAAAGACCAGATCACTCTGAAGCGCGTCAATCCCGAACACCTCGCCAGCGTCTCTCAGGTGCTCGAAGCCTGCGGTTGCGGCCTCGAAATCGGCGACAACACCATCTCCATCAGTCGCGCCGAGAATCCCGTCGGAGCCAACATCACGACCGAACCCTACCCCGGCTTCCCCACCGACATGCAGGCCCAGATGTGCGCCCTGTTCGCCACCACCCCCGGACTCAGCGTCGTCAAAGACACCATCTTCCCCCAGCGCTTCATGCACGCCTCCGAGATGAAGCGCATGGGAGCCAACATCGAAGTCGACGAAGGAACGGCAATGATCAACGGCGTCGAGCAGCTCAGTGCAGCCCCCGTCATGGCGAGCGACCTGCGCGCCTCCGCCGCCCTTCTTCTTGCCGGACTCACGGCAAAAGGAAACACCGAAATTTCCCGGATCTATCACATCGACCGGGGATACGAGCACATCGACGATAAACTCGTCGGCCTCGGTGCCGAAATCGAGCGCCTTCCGGCGGATTAACGGCCCTCCTTCGCACTTGTTTGTGTTGCAAGAATCGGTCACGCTTTCTGCATGACCGCTTTTTTCAAACCGTTGTTTCTCTGCGCACTCCCGGTTGCGCTCTCGTTCTCCTCTGTCCTGTCAGAGGACATCGCCCCGCCCAAGCCGTTCCTCCAGGTGCAGGATGGGGAAACTGTCGCCTTTTACGGGGACTCAATCACTCATCAATGTCTTTATACCCAATACATTGAGACATTTTTTTACACTCGCTTTCCCGACCGGAACATCCAGTTTCACAACGCCGGAGTGAGCGGAGACAAAGCCGCCGATGCGCTGGACCGCTTTGACGACGATCTTGCTGCGTCTGAGCCCGACCACGTCACCATCCTGCTCGGGATGAACGACGGGCAGTATGAAGCATTCAGTGAGGAAACCTTTGCCACCTATCGGGAAGGCATGGAAAAAATCGTATCGAAAATTCGGGAGGCAGGCGCGACACCCGTCGCCCTTTCGCCCACCATGTTTGACCACCACCAGCTCGCCCTGCGCAACAAGGATGAAACCTTTCGTTTTCGTGATCGCCCCTTCCATGGGCACTACAATTCTCTCATGGCCTACTACGGAGCCTGGCTCCGGGAGACCGCCGGAAGCGAGCAGATCCCCTTCGTGAATCTCTGGGGACCGCTCAACGATCACACTTTCGCGATTCGCAGCTCACAACCCGATTTTTCGCTCGTCGAAGACGCAATCCATCCGGGTGCCGCCGGGCAATTCATCATGGCTTTCTCCATTCTCTCCACTTCTCTGCCTGAGAAGCGGCACGTCAGCAATATCTCCATCAACCGACGGGGTCCGAAATGGACCGCAGCGCGCAGCGAAAAGATCACCGAATTGAAGGGGGCCGATGACGGGAGCGAAATCTCCTTCACCTTTCACGCACAGTCATTGCCCTGGGTCGTTCCGCATCCCTCCTCCAATTATGATCTGAAATGGGGACCTTCGGCTCCTGCCAGTCTCGGATTCGAGCTGACAAAAGCGGGGCACAAGCTCGGAGCCGAGCGTTTCCGGATCACAGGACTTGCGCCCGGAAACTACGAACTGCACATCGACGACACCAAGATCGGCACCTTCTCTCACCTCCAGCTCGGATCCAAAATCGAGTTGCAGAATTTCCCGGATAGCCCGCAGAGTCGGCAGGCCCTCGAGGTAGCGGAGCTTAACCGGGAGCGTAATGATGAAGCGGTTCGCCCGCTGCGGGATACCTGGGCCAGAATCAAAGGGCTCCGCCGGAAAGGCAGCGATGCCTTTGAGAAAAGCTACCCCGACCTCCTTGCGAAAGCGCGCGAACTGGAGGAGAAAGCGGCACAATATCACGATCAGATCCGCAAGATCGCGCAGCCCATTCCCCGCCAGTACCGCCTCGAAAAAGTTGCGAGCCCGGCAGGCGCGGGAAAAGCGAAGGCACCTGCGAAAACGGGAAAGAAATAATCGCTCTCCCCTCTTCTTTTCCGACAGATCCCTGCCGATCAAACAGGGTTCAGTCACGGACCGGACAGGGTTGGGTCACGCACCTGACCCTGTTAACGCTCAGTGCTTCGCACGATCTTCAGCAATCAGCTTTTCGATCTGTCCGCGATCCATCATCACCGCAGTGGATTTGGGCTTCATCTTGACGATGACGCCCAGGCGCATGGTGCTGAGAACACCACAGAGCCGGCCCTCCTGATCGATCAACGGGGAGCCGCTGTCGCCTTTGATCATGGGAAGAGTCGTTACGATCTTTCGGAAAGCATTCTGCCCCGGGATCGGAAGAGTTTCCTGATACAAACCGCCACCTTTTTCGTGCATCCACCCGCCGGCGAACAGGGTCGTCTCCTGCGTCAGTGGCGAGGTCCGGTATTTCAGATAGCGCGGTGTCTTCAATTCCGCTTTGACGATCGCAAAATCCGCTTCGTTGTTCCGGTAGACCTCGCGAACCGGCGCATAGTCAATGTAAGTCTTCCGACTGTTGGAAGTCGCGTAGAGAACAAAAGACTCCTCATGCGACAATACGTGAGCGGCCGTCAGGAAATAGCCGTCCCGAGTGACCGGTGCACAGCTCCCGAATCCAGAACCACCTTTCGCGATCGGCACGGAAAAACCGAGTTCCAGCACGCCTTCCTGTGCTTCGCGGCTGGTCGCGAGTTTCTTTTTGAAATCCTCATTGATGTATTCGCCACTGACGATGAGACCGGAGTGCAGCGTGAGGTAATCTGCTGCCGAAAATCCCGTATCGGTCCGCTTCGCCAACTCGGGAAGAGAAACCGGCGCGTCAATGCCGAGCGAATCATACTTCGCAAGCGAACGCTTCTGATCCCAGTGCGTGTTCGTCGGCATGACGACACAGGAGGTCATGACGGACGTGCCGAGAGTCGCGAGCAGCAGTCGCGTGGCAGTTCTGATGGCGCGGGGAAACGGCATAGAAAGGAATACGGGGATCAGGGTAAATATCTTTCAGAACAATTCGTTCGATAAAAATTGTCGATGTAGAAGCATTCTATAATAAAACATACGCCATTTTTGGGGCTGGAGCAGCCGAGATTACGTCAATTTTTCAAATTTGTCTCAACTTTGCGAATCCATTAAATGCAAACGATGGTACTAAAGGCTCCCCCTGATCGGGGCTAAGCGTTCGATGCTTCAGGTTCGAAACATCCCCTTTCCACATGAAGTGACATGCCCTTTCCGTTCTTTCCATTGGCGGCTGACCTGCTATTTTACTGTTTGGTAGCGTATTTCAGTTCTCCCCTGCCAGTTACAAGATTGTCACGTCCGCCCGCTTTCACTTTTTGCAATTGATAGAACTATCCTAGTCTTGCACCCCTGTTTCCTGCCTTATGCCAAAGATACTGATCGTTGATGACGAAGAAGATATACGCGAACTCATCGCGGTGAATCTGATGCGTGAGGAAAACTACCAGCTCATCGAAGCTGAAGACGGCCTCGAAGCACTCCGTCAGGCCAACGACGAAAGGCCCGACCTGATCATTCTCGATTTGATGCTCCCGCAGATGGATGGACTTACCGTTTACAAAAATCTCCGCGAAAATGCCATCACGCAGAAGATTCCAGTCATCATGTTAACAGCCCGCGGAAGGTTGGAGGAAAAAATCGAAGGACTCGAGCTGGGTGCCGACGACTACATGCCAAAACCGTTCAGCCCGAAGGAACTTATGCTCCGCGTGAGAAACCTGCTACGACGTTCCAATGAAAATCAGGGTGGCAATCTCGTGGAATCGGGACCGTTCAGCCTTGATAAGAATGCGCTGCGACTTCATCTGGAGGAGGAGGAGATCGATCTGACAGCGACCGAATTCAAATTACTGCTGTCCCTTATCGAATCTCCGGGCGTCACTCAAGAACGGGGAGAGCTTCTGAAGAAGGTGTGGGGTTACAGCGATATGATCCAAACCCGGACGCTTGATACTCACATCAAACGACTGCGCGAGAAACTGGACCCGCACGGCAACGCTATTGAAACCGTTCGTGGGGTAGGCTACCGTTTTAGCGAGTCGTAGACCCTCCACCCATTTTTGCTGTGGAAATTTTCTTCATCGCTTTCTTTGCGATCCTTGCCTTCTGGTTCGGGGTGAAATACCTACGCCTCCGGAGTTCCGTAAGCTCTTTTGGCGAAGACTTCAGAGTCGACGAAAACTTTACAACTGGAAGAGAAGCCACCGGTTTAAACAGTGACTACCGGAATTTTCCTGAACCGCTAAGGTCCCTCGCAAATTCGATCAGCGATACCGTATCGGAAACTGTATTATCGGCGGAATCTGAGAAACGGCACCGATCTTTCCTCGAGGCTCTACTGAATGAGATCAACGATGCCATTTTCATTCTCGATAGCGACGGGGAAATTCGTTTCTTAAATGCAGCCGCCCGTCAGCTTTTCCCGACTGCGTCAGGCTACATTGAAAAGCCGTTTCTCGATATTTGCAGGGACCACCGTATCTTTGACACCCTGAAACTGGCCGAGGAAATCGGCGCCAAAGTTTCGGACCGGATCAATATGCGCGTCCACGATTCCGAATCCAAAAAAATTCGGGAGATCAACCTCTTCGTGGAGGCCGAACCCCTGACATTCAGTGGGAACAATCTGGACACCGGCTCCTGGGTGCTTCTACGCGATATCACCGCTGCCATGGAAACAGAGCAAATCCGCCGCGATTTCCTGGCCAATGCGTCTCACGAATTGCGAACCCCGCTTTCAATCATTACCGGATACCTGGAATCGATGGACGGAAAAGAGGTGGATTTGAACCAGCCTCTTTTCCGGCGTGCCATCGGCACCATGAAAAAGCACGGCGAACGAATTGCGAGAATCGTCGAAGACATGCTGACGATTTCGAAACTGGAAAACGCAAAAGATCTGCTGAAACGCAGCCCATTCGACCTGCTGGAGTCACTCCATGAGATGATCAGCCAGCTCACCCCTCTTATCGAAGGTAGTCATGTCCGACTGAAGGTCGAGAGTTCGGAACGGGATCAATGGATCATCGAAGGCGACCGGTTCTACTGGGATCAAATCTTCTTCAATCTCATCGAAAACGCACTGAAGCAAAACCCGGATCCGGGATTGAACATTACCGTCAGCTTTCGCGAGGTAGGTGGGCGGATCGAGATCCGCATTGAGGATGACGGAATCGGAATCCCTTCCAAAGATCTGCCTCTCGTTTTCAAGCGCTTCTACCGCGTACAGAAGCATCATTCCCAGAATGAAATCAAGGGGACGGGCCTCGGCCTTTCAATTGTAAAAAGAGCGATCGAAGCACATCACGGTGAGATCACAGTCGAAAGCCGCCCCGGCATTTCGACCGTATTCATCATCACGATTCCCGATAACTCCGTCGCTATCGACTCGAAAACGTCTTCCGAGAGATCGAATCACTAAACGATTGCTCAGGAATTCACTCCGGGAAGAAAGGTTTCGTATTCCCCGTTTTCATCCGGATGAAACGGAGCTTCATCGTCCCAACTGGTGGGATTAAAAGCAATCTCCTCATCTGATTTCATGGCGTCCTCCCAGGTTACGACCTGTCCGGAATAGGCCGCCATTCGCCCCATCAGCGCAAACATGGTGGAGTGTGCGGCACGCTCTGCTTCGTTGAATTCGGTACCTTCGCGAATCGCGGCGAAGAGGTGATCGTGTTCGAGTTGATACGAGTTCTCCTTCTCGGTCCCCCGCCAGGGTTTCTTTGACGGATCAGAGGGGCGAACGAAGCCGGCTCGTTTGAAGGACAACTCCGCAGTACCCGCAGACCCGAAAATTTTCTCCCCGAACCAACTCCACGTTTTCGGAATATGACGGTGCTGTGTCGTAATGATAGAGCCGTCGGGAAATTCGTAGTCAACGCTGTAGTGGTCATAGATCTGACCGTTCATGGGACCTTTCCTGACGAGGCGCCCGCCCTGTCCCTGGCAGGAAACCGGGAAGGCATCGTTCTTGATCCACCGGACCACATCAAATTCGTGGCAGCTCTGTTCGACCATAAAGTCCCCGCTGAGCCAGGTGAAGTAATACCAGTTTTTCACCTGAAACTGCAGTTCACTTTCCCCTTCCACCCGCGTCTGCCGTTTGTTTACATCAGCACGACAGTTGAACATCTGGATCAGGGGAATCTCCCCGATGTCCCCGTTGTGCAAACGGGAGATGACCTCATGATGTATCGGGGAGTGGCGGCGATTGAAACCAACTCCGACTTTCAGACCCTTGTCTTTAATGAGCTTGGCCATAGACGAGGCGAAAATCCCCTTGCCGAGCCCCGACATCACCGTGCCGAACACCGCAACGT
>JAKSBG010000476.1 GCA_022361255.1 Verrucomicrobiales bacterium | reverse complement strand
CGATGACAACGAAGACCCCAAGATTCATGACCGGGTTCTTGAAATTCAGGATTCTGTTCTCGATCAGCTCCTGCACAAACACACTCTCGCTCGCGTGCTCGACACGAACCTCTACGGAAACGAATACGACCTTGGCTCCCTCATGCAGGAACTCGACACGATCGTCATGACCGGAGACCCCGACAAGGGCCCGAGTCCTTTTCGTGAAGCACTCCAGCTCGACTACATCGACCGGCTCATCAAGATCAGTGGACTGAAAGAAAAATCCGAATACCCCGGCCCGGCCAAAAGCGAAGCCGTAATGCTGCTGGAGAATCATCTCGCGAGAATCAGGCGAAACGGAGTTCCTCCTACCAACCGCCACCTCGTGCATCTTCGGCGCGTCATCGGAAACGCTCTGGAGGGGGAATAAACCCTCCGGGGAAAAAACCTCACCGCTCCCGCGCCGGTCGCGGGTCATCCCCGTGGGCCAGCGCTCCGATGTAATCCACGAGAATCTCGATCTGCTCGTCATTCAGACGCGAGGTGACATCGACCATTTTGTTTCCGGAGATATCCCCTTCCTCGCCGCCCCGCACGCCGGCGTGAAAATTCTTGAGCTGACGACGCAGGTAGCTGCGGTTCAGCGAAATCAACTGCGCGCTGTGGAACACCACTTCCCCCTTGCCGTTGTAGCGGTGGCACTCCATGCAGTGATTGGCGAAGATGTATCGACCTTTTTCAATGTTCGCGTCGCTCCCCGGCTTTTCGGTAAGAACGATCGGCATGGACGAAACCGTCTCCGCAGCTTCTTTAATCTGGTCTTCAGAAAGAGACAATGCAATCGCCCGCATCTGCTGACCGGGACCATCATCCTGGTGGGCACCCCGCTGCCCCTCACGAAACTTCCGGAACTGCTCCTCAATATACCAGGCGGGAAGGCCGGCGATGGAGGGGCTTTTCACATCCTCATTCCCCTCCCCGTTTGGACCGTGACAGGTGATGCAAACCTGCTCATAGGCCCCTTTGGGATCTGACACATTTTCCACTACGCCATTCTCCGGCTGTGAAGATTCCACACTCTCCACATTTTCATCATGATTCCCGCACCCTCCTAGCAAAAGGCAGGCAGCAAAAAGCTGCCACCTTCTAGTTCGTTGCGCGGGAGGTCGTGACTGGCCGTCTGAGGTTTCCATAAGTCGAATGGTCCAGAATAAAGACGTCGGGCAAACCGCGATCAATCGAATTGGGCTCCTCCAGAATCGCAAAATACAAGGCCTCAGAAGTCTGCGGATTGACGATGTTCGACGGAGCCACTTTCAGCACGTAGGTCTTTGGCCGGGCTTCCCCCACTGCCGGATCGAGTTCCCTCACCACGATCGTGAAAGTGACCGCCGGGTTTTCCAGTTCCTTGAGAGCGTTGGCAATCGAGAGATACCACCCCGAGCAACGCAGCGAACCGAGCCTTTCCTGCAATCGCGAGGCCGACATCGGGTCGAGGGTGTTTACAGCGACACCGTTTCGCGTCGCGCCCCAGGTGTCCGTCCGGTAGTTGTAATCCAGCTTCAATTTTTCTGTCCCCGGGATTTCGCGGGTGATCGAATCAAGATGGATTTTGTGAAATGTCAGGACATTCAGAGAGCGCCACTTTACCGGATGAGTCGCGATCAGATTCACAAAGGTCGGATCCAGCTCGTAAATGTGCGGTTCCCCCTCCCAGTTCGCAAAGAGCCTCTGCTCCTGCCCCTGCTGCCATCCCAGATTCAAGACACGGGTAATAGACTGCGGCTGAATCGATGTGCCGTCCGGCCCCGGTTGAGCCGGGATTTTAATATTAAATGTCACCTTGCGCGCCGGTGGTTGCAGTCCGTAATCTGCAAGATTCCCTCCATCGTCAGATACGAAAGTCTGAATCGCCGCCTCATTGATTCCCGCAACCAGTTCCGAAACTTTCGCCTGATTGGCAGGAACCAGTTGGTCATTGAAAACAACATCCCAATGCATCCCCTCTGTGGCCGGTTTTGACCGGAGAATCACATCGGGATCAATCCGGCTCTGAATGAAAACGGACTCCAGAAACTGCTCCGGAATTCGAGCCAGGGTCCTGTCGCGTATTTCGCCGGGATCCTTTGGCAGCTTTGACAGGATCAAGCTGGGGAACCGGTAAACCCCGGGGCGGTCGGATACACGAGCCTCGACGATTGCAGGGGCGCCTTCAACAGGCGGAGCTTCAAACTGCTGAAGGTACACCGTCAACGGCTTGTCATACCCGAAGATCCCCAGTTGAATGACCGCAGCATTTTCCGGAAGTGGATTCGGGATTTTCGTTTCCCCGCCGCTTCCCGAAACGACCTGCTGAATCGAAAGCCCCGCCAATTCGGCGAGCAATTCCTCCACCCTTTCCGGACTCGCCCAGACCTGCACCGGATCGATCAGTGCCCAGTTTTGCTGCGGCGGCGTCAGTTTGCGTTGCAGAGCGAGTGAACCGGTCGACTTCTTGATCCCGAGCTGGACAATCGCCTCCACCGGCGCACTGATGAGCCTCCGGTCACGCAGGGTTGCAAGAGGCTGCTCAATCCATTCCCGGGGATTTCCATCGACGACGAAAACCTTTCCCCCACGTTCCGCGTAAATGGCATTCTGCCTCGGCGCTGCCGTACCCAACACGAAAGTTGAATCAATTTTGTCCCCCTTCTCCGGCTTTCCGGAAACGCTTACCCGAATTGCCTGGTCTCCTTCGATACCCAGTTGAGTCGGCGTAAGCGCATCGCCACCCTCGTCATTCAACTCATCAATGATAGACAGGTGGTTGAACTCATCGAGCAGCTTCGCAATGACCTTTGCATCGGCCCGGTCCTGTTCGGGCTCAGAGAAAAACCACGAATCTCCGCGCTTCACCAGGACAGATTTCGATGGCCCTCTTTCGATCACGAGCCTGTCGACCGCCTCCGCCTCGAACCGCGTCAGCACATTCGCCGCCGCCGCATCGTCAAAATCCGGCTCGCGATTCACCACACTGATCGAGATCCCGAGAAGTACCGCGATCACTGCCAGAGCTATGGTTGTCGAAAATCTCATCTTCGTGTTTTGAATTGCCCAACTATGCGCGCCTCCTCAGCCAGACATAACCGCCAACAATCAGCGCCAGTCCCGGAAGGACAAAAATCGCGAGCGACTGCAAGACTCCAAAGTCTGCGGGAGAAATATTGAGAGTAAACGCGGTAGGACGGCGCGGGGAAATCCCCATTAATTCTTCCCGGTTCATGATCCAGTTCAGCGACGCCATCGTGAAATCCGCCGCGACCTTCGATGTGTTTCCGTCAGGGGAAATCAGACTCGCGTTCCCGACCACGACGAGGCGGGAACTTCCTTTCTCGAGGTCGGGATCACCGGGGACGCCCTTCTCCACCGAGGCAGCTGTGTAAACCAGGTTGGGCGGGCCGTTGTCGATATCCGGATTGTAGGAAATTTCCTCGTTCTGAAACTCCCTCTCTCCCCAGTATCCCTGACTGGCCACCATCAATGGGCGGGGACGAATATTTTCCGAAAGCAGCAGGTCGTCTTCAAACAAAACGTCGAGAGACTTCGTTCGCCCCGGCAACCGGGTCGAGAGAGCGGGCAAATCGCGCGTCGGACCACCACCCGGCATCAGCCCCACGGGCACTTCGTAGCTCGGCTGGGACGCCACCCCCGGGATATTGACCACCGTAAGAACGCGGTCCGGATTCGGTGCCGCTCCGTTTTCGCGAAGCAGCAGATCCAAATTCGGCGTCTTCGCTCCCGGATCGAGAAAAATCAAAAGACCACCCTGACGAACCTCCCAAAACTCTTTCACCATTTCCAGTTCCCGCTCGCTGATGTCTTTGGCATGACCGGGAAAGAAAAGCGCGTCGGCATCATCGGGAATCGACTGCAGTCCCTCCAGCACGATGCTCTCCAGACGGGCATTCTGAGCAGCCGCGAGCGGCTGAATCTGCGCCGCAATCGGAACCAGTTCATCTGCCGGTCGACCGCCGGTGACGAGGTAAATCTTTCTCTGCTGCTGCTCCGTTACCGCTAACAGAGCTGCTGTCAGAACTTCCTCCCCGCGAAACTGGACGACCCGCCCGCTGTTGGAATCCCGACTCACCAGCTCCTCAGCCGGGATTACTTTGATACGATCCGAGCCGCCGAGAATCACGATCTGGTCACCGCTGAAGCGGAGCTGGTATTTGTCCTTCAACTCTGCAATCCGCGCCCGGCTCCGGCTAAGGTCGAGATACTCAGCAACGATGCGGTCGCCACCAATCCGGTCATATTCAGAAACCAATCCTTTGACCTCCGGATACAACTCTGACGTTCCGAGGAAAGCCGTCACGATACGAACCTCTCCCCCGATACTCTCCAGGTAGTTTTTCGTCGTGTCAGAAAGGGTGAACCGCTGGTTCTGCGTCAGATCCCAGGTCGAATGGCGACGACAGCTGAGATAATTGACCTGAAAAAATACGATCACGATCAGCACCACCTGCACCGCGACCAGGAGAGCCGTCTTGCGACGCTCCATCTTGCGACCCGCTGAGCGGAGCTTCGAGGCACGATCCTTTTTCTTTTCCCCTTCGGGAGAAGTTTTCGGCTTCGAATCGTTCTGTTCCTGGTCCGACATTTCGTTTGCTTAGGTCCTCCACTTCCGGGACTCGAGGACATGATGGGTAATCGAGATCAGCAGCACACTGAAACTCAGGTAATAGATAATCGGGCGGCTGTCGATCAGCCCCTCGCTTAACGAATGCATATGCTCGATCGTGGAGAAATAAGAGAGCGCGTCACTCCAGGTTGATCCTGACACAAGTCCAAAACGCTCCATGAAGCCGAGAAAGTAGTGGAGCATGACAAAGACAAACGTCAGCATCGCTGCAATCAGTTGATTTGCCGTCAGCGCTGAAGCGAGAGTTCCAATCGCGACGTGGAACATTCCCACCAGACTCAGCCCCAACACACTCCCCCACAATGCCCCCGGCTGAAATGCCGCCTGCTCGCCCGTGATCCACTGGAACAGCGGAAAAAAGAACAAGACCGGAGTGACGATCAGCAGGTAGACCACCACCGTGGCGAGATATTTTGCGAGGACCACTTCCGAGGTTCGCACCGGTGCGGTCAGGAGTCCCTCGATCGTTCCCATTTTCCGCTCTTCTGCAAACAGGCGCATCGTGATCAGCGGAAACAGGATGAAAAAGCCCATCCAGAACCAGCCCGAATCAAACAGGTTGTAGACCAGACTGCGAGGACTCACCCGGAGTCGCATCGCATTCACCATGCTGGAGAAAAGCCAGCCGTTCAGAAAGGTGAACAGAGCCATTACAATCCAGGCCAGCGGCGACAGGAAAAAGGATCGCAGCTCTTTCTGGAAAAGGATGGAAAACGTTCGCATAGCAGGCGGTGCCCAACAGGGTTTGGTCACAGACCCAACAGGGTTAGGTCGATGAGGTAACAGGGTTACTTTTTGCAACCGGCGACCCCGGGGATCACCGAAAATTCTTCTACCTTTCTTTCACTCATTCACTTTCCTCCTCTTCTTCTTCCTTCGCCTCGGTGATCATGTCATCGATGTCGGGCAGTTCTTCGTAGCGGATTTCTGTGACTGTAAACTTCACATTTTCACCGCGAAAATCGTCAGCCCGAATGAGATCTTCATCACCGTAGGCAATTTTGTATGGAAGAGCATCGAGTTGAATGATCATCTCCAACTTCAAATCCAACTCGGGATTTTCCAACTCAACCTTCAGCCCGATAACTTTCTTTTCGAGGTCGGTATGATATACCTCGGCTCGAATTGGTGTGGGAGTCTGGCCATGCAGAATCTCCAACTCCACCAGCACCTCCTTCATCGCCTTCTCCGTCAGAATCTCGGCTTTGAAATAGTCCTCCAGCGGATGCTTGTCCTGCGCCACGGCACCTGACACGGCCACCAAAACCGCGACCAGGCTTGAAATCCACATTTTCTTCATGATGCTGTTTCCTCTGTTTCTTTTTCTTCGGCTTCCGTTTTTCGAACCAAATCGACAAATGCGTCCTCCAGCGATGCCGCACGGCTCGCCAGCTCTCGAATTTTCCAGCCCGACGACTGCACCAGCGAGAAGACGTCTTCACGCACGTCGATGCTCGGGTCGGTTTTCAAATTGAACACGCTCCAGCCACCGTACACCTGAGTCGACGACACCGCTTCGATGCCGTCGATTTTTTTCAGACCTGACTCCGCAGCTCCGGCATCCCCTTTCATTTCCAGAATGATTTCGCCGGGACGGCGCAGACGGCGAATCAGATTTTGCGGAGTATCCGACGCGCGGATTTTTCCCCGGTCAATGATTACGACGCGTCCACAGGTCATTTCCACCTCGGATAGAATATGGGTCGAAATCAGGATGGTATGCCGCTCGCCGAGATGTTTGATCAGCTCCCGCGACTGCCGAATCTGATTCGGGTCGAGTCCGTTTGTCGGTTCGTCGAGGATGAGAAGCTCCGGCTTGTTTACCAGCGCATCCGCGAGACCGACCCGCTGTTTGTATCCTTTCGACAGCGTTGATATAATGCTCTTTTTTCTCTCCGTGAGGCTGCAAATGTCCATTGCCTCTTCCACCGCCCGTTTCGCCTCACGCGCACGCATTCCCTTGAGTCGGGCGCGAAACTGCAGATACTCAATCACCCGCATATCAGGATAGAGCGGCACGTTTTCCGGCATGTAGCCGACGTGTTTTCTCACTTCGATCGAGTCGTCGTAAATGTCGTAACCAGCCACCGATGCCGTTCCATCCGTAGCCGAAAGAAAGCAGGTCAGCATGCGCAGCGTCGTGCTTTTTCCAGCCCCATTCGGACCGAGAAAGCCGACGATTTCCCCCTTCCCCACCTCGAAAGAAATCGAGTCGACGGCAGTACGTCCGGCATACTTTTTGGTGAGGTTTTTGACTTCGATCATGCAGGGGATTTCCAAAAGGCGGGAAAGCGCTTCTGGCAATTCCAACGATTACAGGTTAGCCGCCCAAATTCAACAGCGAAAGTACTGCGTAGGAGGGACATTCTCGTCCATCTGCGAAGCTGATGGCAAATCCTGTTCCTTGATCGAGCGCCTCGCGAAGTGCCCCCAACCACCAACAAGTCCTGCGCCGGTTTTCACAAAATCCGCGCTTGGTCGCTGATTGACAAAAACCTGCCTACATCGGCAAAATCGGCAGTTCCATGAGCAGTCTCCACGTCCGTCCTCGCTTTCAGCAGATTCTTCCGCTGAGTCCTGAGCATACCCGGGCGGCGATCACTTCCGCGATCGAAGAATCTGAGGCCCGCTGCAACGTGAAGTCGTTCTCCGGATTTATCACTATCCGGATCATCGAGGAAGATCGGCATTTCTGGTCTCCGCGGCTCAATCTCAGTCTCGACGAAACCGACGAGGGCCACACCCGGATCAGTGGAATCTACGGTCCGAATGCGAATGTCTGGGGCATTTTTCTCTACAGCTACCTTTTTGCCGGATTCCTCGGCCTCGTCGCGACGATTATGGGAATTTCCCAGTGGGCAATCGGTCACAAGCCGACCTGGTTCTGGCTCGGGCTCGTTGGCCTGGTTGCCCTGATCGCGATCCGGCTCCTCGCACAATTCGGCAAACGCGTCGCTAAAGAGGAAACGCTGCTGCTTCACCACATCTACGAAGATGCTGTCGGCCAGGTAGTCGAGGTGGAGTGACTTGCAGCTGACTTCTGTTTTTCTGTAGCTGGCCTCTCTGATGCCGGAATGTGTTTGGTTTGGCTCGATAGCGCACACTCCGGGGTCACAGACCCCGGCTACAAATGATTCGGTCGAGGTGCTGTAGAACGGACTTCCCAGTCCGTTTAGCAGTCGACCAGCCCATTGCTCCGTGAAACGGACTGGGAAGTCCGTTCTACAGCAACAAGTCGTTTGCCTCGTCCTCTATTCAACCGTAGGTGACGAACGCCTGTGAACATCCCTTTCGACGTAACCTGGATTGCTATTGCTCTCGCCTCTCTCGGCGCGTTCAGTCTTGGCGTGTCAAAAACGGGTTTTCCCGGACTCGCGATCGTGAATGTGCTGATCATCGCCGAGATCTTCGGAGCGAAAAACAGCGTTGGGATCATTCTGCCACTTCTCGTAGTCTGCGACTTTATTGTGCTTCCCCTCTTTTGGAAACACGCTACGTGGAAACAGATCTGGCCTCTCGTGCCGGTGACCTTCGTCTCCATTGTCGGAGCGGCTTTTCTTCTGAAGGAGTTTGATGAAATGACCGCCCGCCGCGTCATCGGCGCGATCATCCTCTTGATGTTCGCGCTGCAACTCATCCGCGAGTTCAAAAAGGAGTTTCTCGAACACCTGCCCGACTCCCGCTTCTTTCGCTGGATCAGTTGCGTCATGATCGGTGTCTCGACCACTCTCGCCAACGCAGCCGGCCCGGTGTATTCGATCTACGCGCTCGTTCACAAGATGCCGAAGATGACCTTTCTCGGCATCGGGGCGCGCTTTTTCCTCCTCGTCAATTTGTTCAAAATCCCCTTTCTCGGACAGCAGGACCTTATCAACGCAGAGTCATTGCGTCTGAACCTGCTGCTGCTACCGGCTCTGCTCATTGGGATTTTTCTCGGAAGAAAGCTCATCGGTCTCGTCCCGCAGCGGACGTTTGAAGTGCTGCTCTACGCGTTCTCGGCGATCGCGGGGGTTCGGATGTTGTTCTTTTAATAAATTGCAAAGCTATAAATAGCTTGATCGGTATTCGAAACTAACCGCAGACAAAATACAAAAATACT
>JAKSBG010000205.1 GCA_022361255.1 Verrucomicrobiales bacterium | reverse complement strand
AGTGGTGCCCGGCCAGACCTTTTCGATGATGTAAAGCTCGTCTTTCGGGGTGACCCAGTCGGACGGAATATCAGCCACGACCGGGTGCTCCGGTTTCTGAACGGTGACCGCGTAATTCGACTGGTGATCGTGCTTGCGGCTTGTCACCCCGAGAAATTCCCGCCAGTCATCGATTTCCGCCGCACGGTAGGAGTGCATGGCACAGTGAACGACAACCGCCGGAGTTCCGCCCCGGTGCGCTTCAGTGATACGGCGAATGTATTCCGGTTCGGCCGTATTCGCGAAACACTCGTTGTGAATCACGACATCGTATGGCTCGGCCCAGTCCTCTTTGTTGTAGAGGTCGATTATGGCCTCGGTCCCCCGGCCCCCCACATTAACGACTTCAAAATCGACGTTCGCCACTTTCTGCACGCCGGAACCAAGCGCGAACGTCTGATACAGATAATTGTGACAGCAGCCGCCTGTCACAATGAGAGCTTTGACCGGCGCGCCCGAGTAATATTCTTTTTTCGGATACGACTTCTGCTTTTTTCCCTTCTTATTCTGCGCCAATCCGCCCGCCACACCGAGAGTGAGGAGCAGGAAAACGGGGATGAGCGTTCGGCTTTTCGTCATTTGTCAGGATGGATACCAAACCTGACAGGCGGACGCCAATAGCCTCATCCCGTAAACTTGTGGTAATTCATCAGGTAAATGAATACCAGAATTGCCACCGGAATCGACAGCCAGCCGATCGTGAACCAGAATTTCAGAGTCTCCCTGTCGTATTCACTCTCCCCCAGACCATCGGTGGATGCGAGGTAGCAGTTGTAGGGGAGAAAAAACAGTTCCAGCAAAAAGGCTCCCGCCCGATGCTGCGGAGCGGCGTGTTTCACAAAATCGACCCTTCCATCCTCCGAATACTTCCGGAACCACTCGTAGGGCAATCCCAATATCCGAAAGACCACCCGGAATAGTACACCGAGTCGCAAGAAGGCCCATACCTGCTTCGTCCACATGAGAAGAAGCAGCCCGATATTCTTACCAATCTCAGCAAACACATCATACCAGAGCCTCATGGGCCCCAGTATCGATGTGCTGATGATTGGTAGCGATTACAACCGGAATGCGAGTTTGGACTTAATCGATCAGTTCAGGCCACTTGGTGTGGAAATCCTGATCCGCCGGTTTGTCGACTCGCTTATAGGTATGAGCTCCGAAGAAATCCCGCTGTGCTTGAATCAGGTTGGCAGGCAGAACCGGTGAACGATAGCTGTCGTAGTATCCAAGTGATGCACTGAAGGCCGGCATCGGCACTCCATTCAAAACACCGAGAGAAACGATTTCGCGCCAGGCTCCTTCACAGCGATTGAGGATATCGGTGAAGAAATCGTCTAGCATCAGGTTGGTGAGATCCGGATTCCGCTGAAACGCATCGGTGATGTCATTGAGGAATCGCGCGCGGATAATGCACCCACCGCGCCAGATCTGAGCTGTTGATCCCAGGTTCACTCCCCAGCCGTGCTCTTCACTGACAACCTTGATGAGGTCCAGGCCCTGAGCATAGGAAATGATTTTCGATGCGTAGAGAGCGTCGTGGACCTTTTGGATCAGTTCTTCCTTATCCACGTCGATTGATGCCTCCGGCCCGTTCAGGATCGGTGCGGCAGCAACACGCTCGTCTTTTTTGGAGGAAAGAATCCGCGCCTCAACGGCTGCATTGATTGTCGAAATAACGACGGCATTGGAAGCCGCATTCATCACCGTCCAGCGACCGGTGCCTTTCTGCCCGGCCTTGTCGACGATGAGATCGATGAGGTGCTTGTCAGTCTCGGGGTCTTTTTCTTCGAAAATCTTGCTCGTGATCTCGATGAGGAAAGATTCGAGCGGCCCCTGATTCCACTTCGTAAAAATCTCCGCCATTTCTTCGTTGGAGAAGCCGGCTCGTTTGAAAATCTCGTAGGCTTCGCAGATCAGCTGCATATCGCCATATTCGATTCCGTTGTGAACCATTTTCACGAAGTGCCCGGCACCGCCGGTTCCGATGTGATTTACACACGGAACTCCGTCGACCTTAGCAGAGATCGCTTCAAAAACCGGCTTGATGATTTCCCAGGAGCTTTCCGGTCCACCGGGCATGATTGCCGGGCCTTTCCGCGCACCCTCTTCTCCACCGGAAACACCGGACCCGATGAAAAGGAGGCCTTTCTCCGCCAGTTCTTTGGAACGGCGCTCAGTGTGGATGAAGTAGGTGTTTCCGCCGTCGATAATGAGATCGCCTTCGTCGAGAAGCGGCACGAGATCATCGATGACGTAGTCAACCGCGTCACGATCGTTCGGATCACCACCGGCTTTCGACTGCACGAGCATCATGACCTTGCGGGGGCGCTCCAGACTGTTCACAAAATCTTCGAGCGTTTCGGCACCGTAAAGATTCTTGTCGGGGTTCTCCGCGATGAAATCTTTCATCGTCTCCGTCGTCCGGTTGTAGACAGAACAGCGGAATCCGCGACTCTCTACGTTCAGCACCAGGTTCTGCCCCATTACGGCGAGGCCAATCAATCCAAAATCGCTTTTGCTCATGTAGTGTGTTTTTCTAAAGTTGTGCTCTCAGCCTACTCACGTGTGCGCATTCGCAAGCTTTCATTTCGACACCTTGTATACAACAACATGACCCCCTCCTCTTTCTCCGCCTCCATTTCCAGGGAATCCATTGCTTCTGTTGAGTCAGATCTCGCTCCGTCCAGCACTCACGGGGCAGACATCCGCTTTCACGGGGTTGTAAGGGACACGGAAGACGGACAAAAAATTTCGGGAATTGAGTACACGTTCTACGAGGGAATGGCCCTCGCGGAACTGGAGAAAATCGGCACCGCAATGGGGAGGGAGTTCCCCGACCACCTTGCCATGGTGCACCACAAAGTCGGATTCGTAGCAGCGGGCGAAGCCTCCATCCTCATCCGGGTGCAGACCGCGCACAGCAAGGAGGGATTTGCGATCAGCCGGGAATATCTCCGGCGCATCAAAGAGACGGTCCCGATCTGGAAGAAATGCGTCTTCACAGATTCCTGAGTCGGGCATCGAACAGGGTTCACTCCATGACTCGACAGGGTATGCTCCGCAAAGTAACCCTGTTGGATCACCGGGCTTTTTCCCTACGCTCGTTCCGGGAGCTGGTTCGTTCGTTTCACCTTGGTCGCATACACCAGGAAAGCGATGCCGGTGAGAATCATGAAGAGAGAATAAAACTGTCCACGGGTCATTCCCATGATGAAAGCAGCGTCGGGTTCCCGGAAATTTTCGACAATGATGCGGGCAATGGCGTAGTAGATAAAAAAGGTTCCCGTGAGTATGCCGTGCCACGCGTTCTTCCACCGAAGCCGGATCGCGAGAAGCATGAGAAACGGAATCAATCCCTCTACGGCCGCCTCGTAGAGCTGCGACGGATGGCGTGACGTGAGGATTTCCCCCAGCATTTCGCGGAATGCCTCGTTTTGTCGGGATATCTCAATAATGTGCTCAACTACGGCGTGGTGCGCACTGCTCCCGTTGGCAGTCGCAGTGGTGATCTTGTCCTCGACCTGCGCAACCAGATCCGGAGCCGTTTCGGAGGCCCGGGTGGCGAGCTGCCGAAGATCCTCCAGAGGATAGAGGGGGCGGCCATCCCTCCACTCGTGGAGCTCACCGGGAAATTTCATGGCTATCGCGGCATCGGTAGGTCGACCAAACAGTTCCCCGTTCACAAAGTTGGCGAGCCTGCCGAAGAAAACGCCCAGAGGCGCAACGACAACGAGATTGTCCCCGAGCCCGATCCAGGATTTCTTCGTGTACCAGGCATAGATTCCTGCCGCAACGGTGATTCCGTAGATCCCTCCGTGACTCGACATACCTCCTCCAAGAAAATCAAAAAAGCTCAGGGGATTCGCAGTGAACCCATCCCAGT
>JAKSBG010000097.1 GCA_022361255.1 Verrucomicrobiales bacterium | reverse complement strand
GCTTTCTTCGAAGTCGAAGTCACCGCCGACGCTCCCGGAGCAGGTCAGGCAACGATTGCGAATGATGAAACGAACCCGCTCACCGGAAACGTCCCTGTTCCCGGAACCAGCGTGTCGAACATCATCCTCGTCGGAGAAAACGCGAAAACCGTTGAGATTCTGCCGGTCGAAGGAGCCTCCGATCTCGTCATCGACGGGCGAAACAGCGAGGATCTCGGAAATGTTCTCATCATCAGCAAGGACAACGATCCTCTCAATCCAAACGACGACGAGGGCGGTGGTCAGCTGATTTTTGACTTCAACGATCCTGTCATCGTCGAATCCGTCGACCTGCTCGACATCAACGAACTCGGCGGAACAATCAAGCTCTACGGAGCCAACGGGGCCCTCCTCTCCACGACCCTGATCCCGGCCCTCGGCGAAAACACCTTCCAGACCGTTTTCGTCAAGCAGGCCGCTGACAACACTCCGGTGGAGGCGACTCGCATGGTCATCGACCTCAACGGCGACGGAGCCATCAGCGAAATCGTTTACACCGAGGTCAATCCGGTGCGCGAATACAGTATCGATCACCAGTATATCAACGAGGGGGATGCGCATTGCATCGAAGTCACCGTGCAGGATGACGACGGCGGAACCGCTACCACCAGCGGCGGCAAGATTGAAGTCACCAACGGACCTCCGATCATCACCGAGCAGACCGCGATCCCGACGACCTCGGATCGCAGCACGGTAACGATGGTAAATGAGTTCATCGACAGCGTGGACGACATCCACACGGCTACGGTCAACTTCGGTGACGGAACCGAGGTGCAGGTCATTGTCCTCGAAGTCGATCCCGGCGATCCGACCCGACTCGTCGTTCCGACCTATCCGTTGCCTGGACCTTCCATCACCGTCACAGACGCCAATGGAGTTTCCGTCCCCGGCATCGATCCGACTTCGCAGGAAGGGGTTTCTTTCCGCAATCCTGCGACCGGCGACACCATGCCTGCGATTGATCCAATCACCGGCGAGCCGACTCTGATGATCGATCCGGTAACCGGAGAAATCGTCCCGATGACTGATCCGGCAACCGGCACACCGGCACTCATCGTCGATCCTGCGACCGGGGATTTGGTTCCGGCGACAGATCCCGCGACAGGCCTGCCCGTTCTCGTGATCGATCCCGCGACCGGCGCACTGATCCCGAACATCGATCCTGCGACCGGGAATCCGGTTGCCGCTGTTTCCGGTGCGACAACACCGGGAGCCATCGATGCGATTCTCACCGTCGATCCGAATGCCGGTCAGCCCATCTCGTTCATTGATCCGGCAACCGGTGCACTCATCCCGCTGGTCGATCCCGTAACCGGTCAATCCAATCTCGATCAGATGTTCGATCCGGTGACTGGAAAACTCGCGCCGATTCTCGATCCTGTGACCGGTGAGCCGACGACCTCTTTTGCCGTTCTCGACGCATCGATTCGCCAGATCGTTGCTTCCCACCAGTATGGAGTCGAGGCAACCTTCTCCATCACTACGAAGGTGACCGACGAAGAAGGCGCATCTGATTCCCGGACGACACAATTCGACGCATTTTTGCCGAAAATTGGAACGCCGATTCACAATAAGCCCATCGACATCATCCCGACTTTGGAGCGTGCCGGGTTCGACATCAGCCAGCTCACCGGCGGTAGCGGTCTCTTCGGCCAGCGCATTCCTGCCGGTGTCTTTGGCGGCATGATCTTCGGAAACGACGCGGGCATTTTCGGCACCCCCGTGCTTTCCGGTATCACCACTCCTGGTGGCCTCGTTGCCGTGACGTTCTACGACGGATATGGGCAAGTTCTGGGAATGGAAGAGGTCAATGCCGATACCAACGGCTACTGGCTCGCTATGCTCGAGTATGGATACATTTTAGAAGAAGGATCTGGAATCGCTTCCGCGCTGGTGACTGCGCCATCGGCACTCACCGGCGATGTCGATCCTATCACTTACGATTTCGCTCCCGATTCCGTGGTCGAGGACACCCTTCGCCACGAATTCGAGATCGGAGATGTTCGCCTGACTGGTCGTTTGATCGCTCCTGCAGACGAAATTTCGCACGAAGACGAAGAAGAATAATCTGGAAAAATTCCGGAATCTTGCTTTAGAAAAGCGATACACAAACTCATGACGAAACACAGACCCTGTGGGGAAAGGTATCCTTTCCTCCTGACAGCCTTGACGCTAGTCGTCGGCATTTCCGGCTTGGAAACCGGAATGTCCGAGGACGGGGACGCACCAAAACTGCAGGCCACCCCGGTCGGTCCTTTGGTTGCCCGGCCCGTGGATGGACCGGATCCACGGAAAGCAGATGACTCGATCCAAAAACTGGGGCGCTTCTTCTTTGGAAAGAGCGACCAGAAAATGGCCGACGAAGCCAAAGTCGTGACGCCGGTCGCCGAAGACTACGAGGAGGAAATTCTCGAATCCGTTCCCCGCGCTCCCGAGAATGTGGAGTCGGAGAAAATTACCGTGCATGAGAAAGAGGCCACCGAGGCACTCGAAGATGTCTATCAGGAGGTCTACTCCCAGACCTCGCAATTCAACGCGCCCGAATTACAGATTTCCAAGCTGGAGGGAACCCAGCCCATCCCCGAGCGATTCGAATCCCGCTGGAGGCATCGGGTTACCCAGTCGCTTTGGCCCGAGCAGAAAAAAGTGGATCGCTCCATCTCGAACATCTACGGGAAAGCACTCAACTCCACCCAAATCCGCGCCTTTGCCCGCATCCCGCAAGTGCAGGACGCCGTGATTCGCGAGGCACGCGGACTCTTTGATCCTGAGTTTTTCGCTCAGGGCGACGCTGCTCATACCGACGAACCGACCGGGTCGATTCTCACCACCGGAGTCACCGGACGCTTTCTCCAGGATTCAGCGGAAGGGCAGTATGGCTTGAGAAAACGAACCATGACCGGTGCCGACATTTCTCTCTCTCAACGCATCAGCACACTCGATAACAACTCGCAGTTTCTCGATCCGAATCCCCAGTCCGGATCCGAGCTGGTATTCTCCGTCGCCCAGCCGCTCCTCCGCGGATCCGGAGAAGATTACGTCCGCAGCGAAATTCGAATCGCCGAGCTGGATCGCGACATCGCCGCCTCCGAATTTCTCCGCCTTACCGAAGAATACCTCATGGAAGTCAATCGCGCCTACTGGGGTGTCTACCTTTCCCGGGCCGCCTTTCTGCAAAGGCAAAATCTTCTCAAAACCACCTCCGACGTTGTTATGCAGTTGGAAGAACGTCAGCGACTCGACGACACCGCGACCGTCAGCGAACTCTTCCGCACCAAGGCTGCCCTGAATCGCCGGAAAGCCGACGTCCAGCGCACGAAGATGGCGATCCGCACCGCCGAGCAGCGTCTCCGCGCCCTCGTCCGCGATTCTGAAATTCCGCTCGGAGCCAGTGCCGAGTTCGTTCCGACTACCCCGCCGATTTTGTATGCGCCGGCGGATGACGTTCGCTCCGTCGCGAAAGAAGCTCTCAAGTATCGTCCCGAAATGGCGCAGGCATCGATGAAAGTCCGGGCCACCGCCGTGCGCCGCAGTCAGGCCCTCGCCGAACTGAAACCGCAGCTCGACCTCGTCGGAGAAGTCGGCTACGCCGGACTCGACGCCGGGCGCGATATTCGGGGAGCGATCGACGATCTCAACGACCACGGCACCGAGTGGCGGGTTGGCCTTCGCTACAGCGTTCCTATCGGAAAAGAGATCTACAAAGCTCGCTATGACCGCCGCGATCTGGAGTTCCAGCAAAGCCTCGACGAATACCGCATCCAGGGGGAAACCGTTCTGCTGGAGGTCCTCATTTCCTACCAGGACTTGCTCACCGCCTACCAGGATATGTCCGGCAAATACCAGTCTGTCCTCGCTTCGCGAAAAGAAATCGACCAGATCCGTGATCGCATGAACCTCAACGACGAGGAAGCCGGGAAAACCGTCGCCTACAATTTGCAACTGCTTCTCAACGCGATGGATCGCAACCAGATCGCCGAAGAGGAATTCATCGTCGCGATAGTGACCTACAACACCGCTATCACCAACCTGATGAAAGCCAAAGGCGTTCTTCTCAATGTGAAGAGTGCCAAATAGATCTTTCCCCAAAAAATGAGCAAACCAACCAAATCAGAAACCGATTCCGTTCAAACGGAACCCGAAGAGCTGGAACAGCACAACAAGCCGAACGTGCAGATCCTGTACGAAGAGACGTCAGCTCTCTTTGCCAATCAGGTCATCGTAAACTCCGGTCGCGATCAGATCGTGTTGGACTTTTCCACCGGCATCATTTCCGACCACGCATCCGGCCGTCACGTTCTCCCGATCCAGAAGCGGGTCGCGATGACACCTGCCAACGCCGTCAAGCTGATCCAGACCCTCTCCGGCGTCATCCAGCAGCAAGTTGAAGCCAGCAAAGGCGAAGTGGCCACGACTGAAGACGATTCGTAGTCGAAAAAATAATCCTCATTTCATTTTCGCAAGGCTCTTCTGTAACGGAAGAGCCTTGTCCTTTTCAGCCAAACGAATAGGATCTACGCCACGACATAACAGGGTTAGGTGCGTGACCCGACAGGGTTAGGTCATCGACTCAACCCTGTCAGGTCTCTGTAAAACGATGTCCGACATTTCTCCATCGCAACTTGCCCGGATGGGACAGCAGAAGAGCCGCGAACCGCAGGCGAGCGGGAACAGCGCGCTGTCACTAGGGGCCGAGCTGCAGGCTCTTGCGCAGTCAGATGGGGAAAAGCAATTCGCCAGGGGCGTCGCCGCGCTTCTCGCGAAGTCGGGCAAGGCGAGCACTTTTGTCTTCCAGGTCAAAAACGAGCAACTCAACTACCTCGCCAATCAGATTCAAAACCCGATGCCGCCCGGCCTCGTTGAAACGGAGGAGGTGAAAAAGTTTCTCATCTCCGCCGCATCGAAGCCGGAGCCTTCGGTCTTTTCCATCGGCCATTTCGGTCTCGTGCTCTGGGCTGTCGGGATGGATAGCAAAGACCAGATCGGCGTGGCACTTTTCTGCAAAGCGGGAGGATCAAAAAACTTTTCCGTGCCGGGGCGGGTCATCAGTGCCGTCCCGCTGCTGCGACTTTCCTACGGGCAGTGGAAGTTGAATCAGGATCTCAAGGACCACCGGGAAGGGCTCGATCAGGCCTGTCTCTTTCTCGATCTGATCTACCAGTCGTCGGGAGCTCCGACCTTTCGCCGCGGGATTCAAACGCTCGCTGAGGAACTGCGGAACTTCATTGGGTGCGAGAATCTTGCGATCGGGCTGGGGCGTTCGCTCGACTGCAAGCTGGAGGCTTTTTCTTCCGCCAGCAAATTTGATCAGAAAAGTCAGACCGTCTCCGATGCGAACCGGCTTCTCCGGGAAGCCGTTGCCGTGGGAAATCCGATAGGCTGGCCGGCTGATTCGCTACCTGTCGATTCGGCGGTCGAGGCGGCAAGTGATCAGGTCGAACTAACGAGTTCTTTCAAAGTGCAAACGGTGACGGCTCATCCGCTGAAAACGCGCGAGGGAAATACGCTCGGGGCCTGGATTTGTTTCTGGAAAACACCGCCATCAGCGCATCGACTGCAGCTCGCCGAGGCGATGTCTCCGCACCTCGCCTCTACCGTGGACCTGATCCGCATGGCCAAACCGCGGGGGATACGAGGCGTCATTCAGCGAAATCTGGTTGAGGCGCAGTGGGCAAAACTCGCCGTCCCTCTCGTGGTCATCGCGGTGATGATCGGCGCGATGTTTCTTCCGTTTTCTCACAAAGTCTCCGGAGCCTGCTGGATCGACCCGACCGTGAGGCGTCAGGTCGCAGCTCCTTTTGATGGCATTCTCGAAAAGCCTTTTGTCGAGCCTGGGGACTTTGTGAAAAGCGGAGACCTCGTTGCGCAACTCGACGGAAAAGAAATCGCCTGGCAACTGGCCGATCTCAATTCCCGGCTTGCTTCTCTGGAAAAGAAAAAGACTCAGGCACTCGCGAGCGACAGCATCAACGAGACGCAACTCATCGAGTTGGAAATGAAATCCCTCAGCGTCGAGCGGGATCATCTCATCTACCAACAGAAAAATCTGGAAGTGCGATCGCCCATCGACGGGATGGTCCTGACGGGTGACCTCGAACAGTCCGAAGGCGTGCCCGTCCAGCGTGGCCAGCGTCTCTTCGATATTTCTCCCATCGAGGATCTCACCGCGATGGTCGCGATTCCCGGGAACGAGGTCAAAAGCGTCGAGCCCGGCATGGAAATCCGCGTGCGGCTGGAAAGCGAAACCGAATTTCAGCACACCGGCATTCTCGAATCCATTGAACCCGTCTCCAGCATTCACGAGGGGAAAAACGTCTTTCTCGGGCGAGTCCGTTTTGAAAACCCCGAAGGTCGACTCCGTCCGGGCATGAGAGGACGCGCTCAGATCGTGTCGGTGAAACGAAAGCTCGGTTGGATTCTTTTCCACCGCCCCTACGAATATTTCCGGCTACATCGCCCCTGGTAAATTTCCCGCTGCAAAATGGCGCAAAGCGACAGCGATCATTCCGTTTTCTCACTCGACCGCGCGCGACCGCGATTGAGAGATGATCTGCGCTTTCATTTTCAGCTCGCCGACAAAGAACCCGTTTACGTCATCGAGGATCGCGCCAACCGGGGCTACCACCAGATCGGCGTGCCTGAGTATCGATTTCTGAAATCGCTCGACGGTCGCAAGCCCGCTGCGCAACTGATCGCCGAGAGTGCCAACGCCTCCGGCAAAGACGCGATTTCCGAACAGGAGTCGGAGAATTTGCTTCGCTGGGCACTGGACAATCACCTTCTCAAATCGCTCAGCGCGAGCCAGTCGGATCGACGCATCGAGCACGCTGAGGATCAGGCCGTCGGGATGAAAAAGAAGAAGCCAAAACTGATGCGGTTTTTCTTTGTCAAAATCCCCATGGGGTCGCCCGAGCGATTGATCAGGCCCTTCACCGCTGTCTTCAGCTGGGTATTCTCCCCTGGCGCGATCATCCTCTGGCTCGGCCTCATTGGTTACGGAGCCTACCTCGCCGCCGAAAACTGGACGGCCCTGACCGCTTCCGGTGCGCGTGCGCTGCTTCCCGCAAACTGGCTCTGGCTGATTCTCATCACCCTGGTCCTGAAAGTGTTTCACGAACTGGCCCACGGAATCACCACGCAGAAATTTGGCGGGGTCGTCCCGGAGTGGGGGATACAGCTCATCGCGCTCGTCACCCCGCTCACCTACGTCGATGCCACTTCGAGCTGGAGCTTTCCGAGCCGATGGAAACGCATGCGCGTCGCCGCCGCCGGCATGTATGTCGAGCTGGGTATCGCTGTTGTCGCGCTGCATTTCTGGACGAGACTCGATCCCGGATTTCTTCGCGAGCTGGCATTCAACACCATCGTCGTCGCGTCGTTCGTGACGCTCATTTTCAACGCCAACCCGTTGATGCGATTCGACGGTTACTACATTCTCAGCGATCTCTTAAACCTGAGAAATGTCGGTCAGCGCGGGCAGCAGGCCTTTGCCTGGTTCAATCGTCGCGTCTTTCTTGGTGCGAAAAACCAGTCGCTCCCGCCGGGAATCCGGGACCGCTTTTTTACCTACTTCTTCTACGGAGCTGCCGCGTGGTGCTGGAAGTTGCTCATCACGATTGGAATCATCGCGATCATGACAAAGCTGTTCCACGGCACGGGAATGGTCCTCGTCCTCCTCTCCCTCGCGATCGCTTTTGCCGGCCTGCTCACTGCCGTTTGGGGGCTCTTTTTCTCAAAAGAGAAAAGTGGAAAAGTAAACTGGCCGTCCGCCGCAATCCGGATATCCATCGCTGTCGGGTTGCTGGCCCTTGCATTTTTCGGGATCAAGATCAATCCCTCCAGTCCCGCCGCCGCCGTCATCGAATATCCTGACAAAACCATCGTCCGCGTCGAGACCTCCGGGTTTCTCACCGCGATCCATTGCCGGGACGGGCAACGGGTCGAAAAAGGCGACCACCTCGCCACTCTCGAAAACCGGGAGGAGGAAGTGCAACTCGCCAAGCTCACCACCGAACTCGAACACGCCCGCGCCCGCGCCGATTCCTACTTCGCTCTCGACCGCATTGGCGAATGGCAGACCGAGAAAGAAGTCATTCGCGGGTTGGAGGAAAAAAGTGCCACCCTCCGGCAGCGCATCGCCGCGCTCGAGGTCGTCGCTCCTGTCAGCGGAGTGATCCACGCGCCGCAGCTCAGTGAGTCCGAAGGGCACTTCGCCTCGACCGGAGATCCTATTCTCACGATTCTTCCGGAGGAAACTCCCCACGTTCTCATTTCAATGCGGCAACCGGATTTTGGTCGTCTCGATATCGAGGAAATCGATCAGCTCGAACCCATCCAACTCCGCATCCGGGGACGAACTGGCGATCTCACCGCGCGTGTAAAACGATTCGAGACCAAAGCGACCCGGGCCATCCCGCACCCTGCCCTGGCCGCGACCAACGGTGGTCCCTTAGCTGTCAAAGGTATCGAACAATCCGAGTCCGCCACCCTCGACGACGGACTTGCCCTGCAGGCAAGTCGATCCGAATCGATGAATTACTTTGAATCGATCAATCCCGAAGCGAACCGCCAGTCTCAGGAGCTCGTCCGCCCGAGAATCACTCTCTACGCCGAGCTGCCGAAGGAAGCCGACTTCCGGGACGGAGAGTGGGGTTTTTCCCTCGTATCCGATGCAAAGAGCGAGCGGTTGGGGCTTTGGATTTATCGCCATTTCTACGAGTTTGTGACCCGGCAGTTTGCAGAGACGTGAGGTGAACGCTCTCGGCAATGGATCGAAGATATCAGCTCGCATAGCGAAGGAAATTCATGGAGAAGACCCATGAGGTATTGAAAAGTGGTAAGAAATTTGAGGGAAATTGTGCAGAGCTTTCCCGTGATACGGTTGGAGGACGTGAGAGTCGCAGCATTTTCGGAGAACGCCCGCCGCGTCGCCAGAAATGTCGGTGGGTCTTATGAGCGATGCAGGTGCGTATGTCCTGAATGCATCATATGTTCCGATCTGGCTGAATTTCTAACTTTCCGATCATTTATCTTTTTTCACTTGCGGTGAACAGAGCCGCGATGAGAGAAATGCAGAAGGTCCGTCAAAAATATACAAATAACTCGAACGATTTACCGTGAAGAACCGCGTGAACCCCTGATATCATTGGGGTTTCCCTTGTGGGGCTGTGTTGGGCCGCGATCTCCAAAACCGTTGTCGGTAAGTGATCCTTACCGGGGTTGGTTCGATTCCTTCCCTCTCCGCCATTTTTCCTTTTCTCGAATGTCTGTGAGGGGGGCAGGGGAGTCATCCGTTTGTAACGAAGCCTTTGGTATAGGGTGCTGGAAGGCGGCTTTACCGGGCAGGCTTCGGGGCTGGAATTTCGGATACCATGACGGAAGTGTCAGGCGCTTCGCCGGAGTAGAACGAGACGTAGTGGGTGTCGCCAATTACGGTCGCATTCGCATTTCCTGAGTCCCAGGCAATAGGGCTCGCAGTCGCAATGACTTCGGAATCCGGCCAACTGGTCGGATGCTCGAAGATCGTTTCGGGATCGACCACCCGGCGGCGCAGAAGGCCTTTTCCCCGTTCGTAATAGTAGTTACTGAGCAAACCGGTTTCCGGATCGAGGATCAGGCTCGGAGTGGAGGCTCTGATGTCGCCTATGTTCGTGCGTTCCTTTGTCCAGGTTTTTCCGAAGTCCGTGGAAATCATCTGGAACTGTGTGGGACCGGTTTCCGTTCGTCCAATCGCGAGAATGCGACCATCGCCCAGATATACCCCAGCGGGTTCAGTGGGCCAGTCTTTTTTGGTCAGCTCCGTTTCGATGGGAGTCTGTATCCAGGTGGCGCCGTCGTCCTTGCTGGTCATCATACCCCAGGAGTGAACGGCTTCGTCATTGTATTTCCCGGCGAACCAGAGAGACACGAGGCCGAGTTCGGGAATAGTGAAAACATCGGTGATTTGCATCGGCTTCACCTCCAGATCCGGAGTCGCAATGAGTTCGAATTTTATTCCGTCCGTAGTCCGATAAAGATCGTGATCCCACTCTCCTGATCCGATGCGGCGGACCCAGAGAAGCATCGCCCCGGTGGAGTCGAGTCCTTTACCGACCGTGACCTCACCAAAGCCCGGAGTATCGGCGACTACGGTTTCCGGAGTCCACGTTTTTCCTCCGTCATTGGAGGTGCGGGCATAGACGGCGCGGGCGTCTTCGCCAATGGAATGAGCTGATCCGCGACTGTAGGTGCAGACGAGTTTGTCCCCGATCGCCTGTGTCATCGGCCAGGAGTTGTAGCCGCTGACATCCTGCACGACACGGGGCTTCGGAGTCGCAGGAATTTTGAGAGGCGTCACTTTCACTGCAGCCAATCCGGTGGGATGGATGAAGGTATCTTCGGGGAGTCCGGGTTCCCGTTGAATCCGCACCATTAGGGGCGCGTCGGGCACAACCGGATAATACGATTCCAGAAGAATCGTGCGGGTATGGAGGGCGGCCGCAGGGAGCTTTGTTGCCACAGGTTTGCCCAGAGCATAACGGGACGTGAATGGCTCTCCCTCCACCATCTGCGCGAGGTGGACCCGATAGACGTCGGAAAACCCGGGACTCGTCTCCTTGTGTGTCGTCGTGACAATGATCTCGACTTTCACCGCGTTGCAGTCGTCGGGCAGACCGGTTGCGAGACCGGAAACAGACTGGCCTTCCGTGCCCCCGGACAAGGACCACACGGGAATGTGCGTCGAAACGCTCGACATCCGAACTAGGGAGGGATTTCCTGTTGCGATGGAAAGGTCGGTCGCGGTCAGCCAGATCGCCGTATTTTCCGGGGAAACTGGCTCATCGGCATGCAACTTGTGAGAGGGAGGCGCGAGCAGAAAAAGGCAGGTAATGAGATGGTAAATAATTTTGCAATATGAGTTCATCATGAAAATTTTCGTATCAGTCGATAGATTTTAACAGTCCGGTTGCCAGCTTTCGAAAATACCACAGGCTACCCCCGGCCTATCGTTTCTCAAGAAGCAGTCCCTGATAGCCAGCCGGAACGAGCAGGCGATCCTGCCAGAATCCGCAGGCACCCGGATGCCCGGAGAATCGGAGTTCCTTCTCGAAGACAGGATTCTCCAGGTCTGATATATCGAGCAGTTGGACCAGCTGCTCATGCCTCCTCGACAAAGCAAGGCGCTTCCCGTTGGTGGCGGGACGTCCTCGCAGAAAGCGTCCTTTGAGGCCGTAGCTGGGAAAATCGGCGATGTTGCTCATCTCTCCCGGATCGAGAATCTGGATCCGTCCCCGTTTTGTAATCAGGAGACGATCGCCCAGTGCGCACGCTCCATCCGTGAAACTGTAACGCCTGTCATCGGGGGTGTTTCCGATGAGTTCAGGTTGGTCGGCACTGACTACATCATACCAGGCGGGTCCGCTCCGATGCCAATGCGCAACGAGATAACGTCCTCCCAGCATCTCGGGCACGAGCTGATCCCCGTAAAACAGCCCCACCTGGGAATCCGTGAGCACCACTTCCTGTTTCGCCGGATCCGAAACATCCACGATCCAGACGCGCGCGCCTCCGGCGTGAATCAGGGCGAAGCGCCCCGGCGGAGGACAGGTCACCTGTTTCACATTCTGCCCGGGCAAGCGGAGTCGCCCCAGCTCTTCGAGCGCGAAATCTTCTTTGATTCGGTAGATGGCAAGTCCGCCGGAACTTTCCGCTGCGAAGAGCCGATCTCCTGTCACAGCCACATGAAAGACCTCTCCGTGACCCGGACGGGTATGGCTCAGGAGTGTGAAACCATTTTCTTCGAGACGGAGTCCCTGGATTCCTGCCGCTCCGCAGGCTGCCCAGGCCACATCTCCTGAAACAGTGACGGATCGCACCTGTCCGTTCGGCCGATGGATGATAAAGTCAGGATCTTCCTCCGGGGTTGTCTCCGATATCCTTTCGGGTATTTCCGGTGCGTCATCCGCTTCGGGAATCACAGGCTCTGACATGCCCGGGGCGGGTATCCGGTAAAGGCCCGAAAAAATACCCGCCGCGTAAACGACTCCTTCGCCCAAGGCAATTCCCCCGACAGGGTCGTTCTCTTCACGCCCCTCCGGCACCGGCAGGGAAGCGTGCGCCACGATCTTCGGATTCTTCAAATCCTTAACATTCACGACGAACACGCCGTTCCAGGTATCGCTCACGATACAATGCTCACCCGCAACCCGGGCCGACCACATATCGTTGGTGATATGATAGGACGCGGGAAATTTCACCCCCGATATCCGCACGGGTGTCTCCGGATCGGACACGTCGAATATCTCCAGTCCGTGGCCCCTGCCTTCCGCCTCTTCTTCGCTCTCGGCACGGGAGTGGTGTCCCGTTGCCGCAAAGCAGATATTCTCCCGCAGACAACCGCCATCGCCAAATCCATCAAGGAGAGCCTCGCTGATGATCTCAGGGTGAAGCGGATCACGGACATCGGCAACGAGCATTTTCCTCGGCGCCCAGTCACCGATGTAGAGAATGCCATCGCGCCCCCAGCATGATTGGGCCTCTCCTGTTTTGAGCATGCTGAGGTGCCGTGGTTTCCCCAGGTCCGACACGTCGACTATCTCGACGCCGTATTGTCTCGTCGCCACGAATGCAACATCACCCGAGACCCAGATACCGGTCGCCATTTCCACGGTATCGTAGTGGCTGATGACCTTCGGTGCCGAATCCTCGCGGACATCGACGAGCCACAATCCATCCTGGCGGGCCGTGATGAAAGCCACCTCTCCCCGAATCACAATTTGTCTCACGTTTCCCAATCCTGTGAGCTTCCCCAGCAGGCGGGGAACTTCCCCCCGGCGGCTGCCATCGAGCACATAGAGGGTTCCACGACCGATGGCGTAGAGTCGATCCCCCATCAACTCCACATCCTGACAAGGCCCCACATCCGGAACCTTCTCCGGCTTGAGCATCTTTCCGAAATCTTCCGCTTTTGCACCGTCTACGCCGAGGGGGAGGCCGAAAAACAGCGCGACCAAAAGTGCTACTTCGAAAAGCTGATGCCATGTAGACTTCATGGACGCGACATTACACGAATTCTCTTTTAGCAGGCTTCCGCAAAAAAGGAAAAGAATCGCTTAACACTTTTTCCTCTGACATCATTTCCTTTGCTGAATGCAGGAAAATGTCCCCGAACCTATCCCGAATGCTCCCATCGACTTCGATCGCGGGGAACGCTTTGCACGCCTCCTGCTGGAAACCCAACCGCGCCTCTTCGGTTTCGTGCTCTCGCTGACGCACGATCGGGAAGCAGCGATGGACGTGACCCAGGAAGTCGGCGTGCTGCTCTGGAGGAAATTCGATGAGTTCGAACCGGGCACTGATTTCGGAGCCTGGGCACTGAAGACGGCCCGCTACAAGGTTATGGAATGGCGACGAACTCAGTCGAAACTGCCCGTTGTGCTGGACGAGGAAGCGCTCGGGCTGCTCGCTGACAAGGTCGAAACCCTGAGCGCGCAGCAAGATCAACGCCTCGCCGCACTCGACACCTGCCTCGATCGACTCCCGGACAAGCAACGCCAGGTCATCGAAGAGCGCTATGTCGACAAGAGCACCGTCGTGGGAATTGCCGAGCGTTGGAACCGCTCCCGGGTCGCGATGCACCAGCTCCTCAAGAAAGCCCACCAGGCACTGCGATTCTGCATTCGCGAACAACTGAGAAAGGAAGGCCAGTCTCCATCATGAAAGAGCAATCCGACCAGGAAGGCATCGATTTCGATTTGCCTGACAACGATCCTGCCATCAACGAGCGGCTCAAATCCGATCCGGAATTTCGTCGCGAGTTTGCCGAGCATTGGCTCCTCGTCGCGGCCCTCGAGGAAACGCTCGGGCAAAAGGAATCCAACGATCAAACCCCATCGCTCGATGCAGCATCCGGCGTTTCGAATTCTCAACCGAACCGAAGAGCCGACGTCATCCTTCGCTACGGCGGCTGGTTGGTCGCCGCGTTGGTGGTTCTCGGATTGTTCGTCTTCGGAGCGGACTGGCGCGAAGAGGCGGAAACCGGAAGCCAGGTCTCTTTCACCAGCCTGGCCCGGGCCAGTTTCTTCGGCGAACTGACTCCGGCGATCGGTTCGACTGCCGATCTGAAACGCGACTATTCTCTC
>JAKSBG010000288.1 GCA_022361255.1 Verrucomicrobiales bacterium | reverse complement strand
CTTGTCGATCACGCCCGGCTGGTCCAGGTCAACAAAGGCCATCCCGAGCTGAGACGCGACGGCCTTGGCGACATCGTTCTCGTTGGCATAGCCCAGGTCGACGAGTACTTCGCCGATCTTCTTGCGCGAGCCGGCGGAGATCCGCAGGCCCTCTTCCAGCTTCTGCTCGTCGATCAGGCCCCACTTGTTGAGGATCTCACCGACTTTATCGCGCCGTCGTGCCATCCAGACCTCGTCTCTGAGAGGGGCGGTTCCACGCACCGCGGGGATCGGTGCCTATATGGATTATGGGCCGACGCCAAACAATTGGCAAGTAGGCAGATACGAATCTTCTGCCCTCGGATTAGAAAAATGGCGATTGACCCAACGCATGGGGCGTCGGCTGGCTTATGCTGAGCCAGGACAACCGAGAGACCAACACCATGCAGGATTACGCAAGACAGCGAGGGACCCTGTATACAGCCCTCGTGGTGGTGCTGCTTGGGGCAGCAGCCGCATCCGCCGCCGAAGAACGCACCCCGCCAGACAACCGCCGGATCACGCTGACCCTGCCGATCGACGGGGCCCAGGTCACGGGCGTGATCGCCCGCTACGACACGATCACCTTCACGCTCCGCACGCAGGACGACCGGGGCCACCGCGTGTTGTGGAACGCGATCCCTGCCGACAACGTCAACCGCTACTGGCGGCACCTCGAGCAGCCGGAGGGCGACGCCGAGGCGCTGTTCGAGCTCGGCGACCTGCTGATCCGCCACCGCGACGGCAAAGCGCTCGCCGAGGAGGCCTTCGAAGAAGCGCTCGCGCTCGATCCGACCCTCGCCGACGCGGTCGAGCAGTCGCGACAGGGCTTCGCGCCCGACGGCACCCCGCGTTTCGTCGGCGTCGCCGACCCGGCGATGTGGGGCGAACTCACGGACGAGCAGATGCAGCAGGGCGTCAAGTCGCTACGTGCCTTCTGCGAGAAGACCCAAGAGACGCTCAACATCGAGCTGTCGCTATACCAGTCCGAGCGGTTCATGCTGCTAACGGATATCGACGCCGACCAGGTCCAAGACCTCTCTAACAAACTCGCCGAGGCGTACCGCATGACCGCGGAACTGCTGGGCGACGACCCGGACGGCAATGTGTTTGTCGGCAAATGCCTGGTCGCCGTCTTCGCCAGGCGCGTGGACTACATCCGCTTCCAGCGCGACCTGCACGACACCGATGCCCGCGGCACAGGCGGGCTCTGCCACGGCTTCGGCGACGGCCATGCCCATATCGCCGCCTTCGCGCGCAATAGCGCCCGCCAGACCCAACACATCCTCGCCCACGAACTGGTCCACGCTTATCTGCACCGCTACAAATCGGCCGTGCCGGTCCCCGACTGGCTCAATGAGGGCCTGGCTGAGCACATCGCCCATCTGGTCGAACCGCCGCCGGGCGACAACCTGTACCTCAAGTCTCGTCTCGAGCTTGAGGGCAAGCAGGGTCTGGGTGAGGGCTTTTTCGAGACCGACAGGCTCGAGGCCTGGCAGTACGACGTCGCCGGGGCGCTGACCAGCTACCTCCTGGAGCGCAGCGAAACCGCCTACCCCAAGCTGATCCAGCAGATCAAGGACAACACGGCGGCCGACGAAGCATTAAAGGGTGTCTACCGGATGGAACCGCGCGTGCTGACTCAGCGTTTCAAACGCCGGCTGGACCGCGAACTGAACCGCAAGCTCGGGCAGTAGGTCCGCCGTATCATCCGACCCATGGACGCCCCAGCAAGCACAGCCCACCCCAAACCCGTGATCGGCCTGCTCGGCGGCCCGGGCTCGGGCAAGAGCACCGTCGCCCGGGCGTTCGAGTCTTTGGGCTGCGAGATCATCGACGCCGACCAACTCGCCCATCAGGCAATCCAAGCCGATCAGATCAAGCAACAGCTGCGAACGTGGTGGGGCGACGACGTACTGACACCCTCCGGCCAAATCGATCGTAAGGCGGTTGGCCGGATCGTGTTCAATAGCGAAGCAGAACTGCGTCGGCTCGAATCCGTGCTGCACCCGCTGGTCAACGCTGGCCGACTGAAACGGCGGGAATACTTGTTTGCCCAGCCTGATTGTGTCGCGGTGATCGAGGACTGCCCGCTGCTGCTGGAAACCGGCCTGGATCGACAGTGCGACGCGCTGGTGTTTATCGATTGCCCGTTTGATGTCCGGCTTGAGCGCCTTTCAGCCTCGCGCGGCTGGGACGCGTCCGAATTAAGAAGACGCGAAGAACGCCAGGCCCCGCTTGACACCAAGCGGCAATCCGCCGATTATGTCATCAGCAACGCCGGGCCCGACGATTCCGTGCTGGAACAGGCCCGCGGCGTGCTTCAGCAAATCGTTTGATCCGTTTTTTCCTTCCGGGATCCCGCTGATTGTTCCGTTCTCGTTCGCCCGCCGAACAACAACCCACCCCGACGACGTAGGATTCATTGGCCGACCGTTCCCGTCGGCCGCCCCG
>JAKSBG010000491.1 GCA_022361255.1 Verrucomicrobiales bacterium | reverse complement strand
TTCAATCAACAGTATCAATCCGGAATGGAACGGTCCCGGCGAAGCGAAGGTGGCTGATTTGGTATCGGATTTCTTTGCCAACACCGGGGTGGATGTCGAGCGGGACGAAATTTTACCCGGCCGGGAAAACGTGATGATCCATCTGGCCGGGAAAGACTCGAACCGGGCAATCGTTCTGGAGGCACACATGGATACCGTCTCCGTCGACGGGATGACGATTTCACCATTCGAGCCGAAAACGGAGAATGGGAAAATGTATGGTCGGGGATCCTGCGACACGAAAGCAGGTCTCGCCGGAATGATGCACGCGGTTCAAGCCGTCGCGGAGCAGGGGGCTGCCCCTCCGGTTGATGTGTACCTCGCGGCTGTCATCGATGAGGAGCATGCCTTTCGCGGAGTGTTAGGCGCAATAGATTGGTTCTCGAAACGAGGCGTTCTGCCCGAAGCTGCGGTGGTGGCTGAGCCGACAGAACTCCGGTTGGTGCGCGCCAATAAGGGGTGTCTCCGCTGGAAAATTGAGACGGTGGGAATTTCTGCGCACAGCTCGAAGCCGCATCTCGGCAAAAACGCTATTTCAACGATGGCGGAAGTGATCCGGCGGCTAGATGCCTATCATGCTTCTCTTGCCGCAGCATCGCATCCCTTGCTCGGATCGCCAACTGCCTCTGTCGGTTTGATCGAAGGAGGGGATCAGGTCAATTTTGTGCCGGAACATTGCATCATTCATCTCGATCGCCGGTTGCTGCCCGGTGAGTGCAGTGACGAACTGATGGAGGAATATCGCCGGCTTCTAATCGATTGCGGCGACTGCGAAGTGGTGATTCATCCACCTGATATTTCCGATGAGGCGATGGAAACTCCGGAGTCGGCCGAGGTCGTTCGCGTTGGTTCCGACGTGCTTTCGCAGATGAAACTGAACTCTGAACCTTGCGGGGTTCCTTTCGGATGTGATGTGACCAAGCTTTCCCGGGCGGGAACGCCGGGGATCATTTTTGGACCTGGCTCAATCGATCAGGCCCACGGCGCTGTTGAATACGTGGACACAAACGAGGTGGAGTTGGCGTTTGCCTTTTATCGCGATTTTCTGATGAACTACGGAGCATGAAATCAATTACCCGACGAAAATTCCTCGGAACAGCTGCGGCATCGACGGTTGGCTCGGCTATTTTGTCTGCAGATGAAGCGGGCCCAAACTGGATCGATGCTCACGTACACGTCTGGCCGGGAGACCGGGATGAGTATCCCGTTTCCGAAAATTTCAAAGATCGCAAAATCAAGCCACCCGCTTTTCCACCCTCCGAGCTGTTTGCGCATCAGAAGGGGACCGGGGTGCACCGAACCGTTCTGGTGCAAATGAGTTTCTACGAGTTCGACAATTCCTACATGCTGGATGTGATGGAAAAATATCCCGGTCGCTTCGGCGGAATCGGGATTGTCGACCGGTCAAAATCTGACGTGGCGGAAGAGATGAAATCGCTTGGAGAAAAAAAGGTGCGGGGATTCCGCCTCTACGCTTCTTCGGAACGAGTCAAAGGGTGGGATGCCGACGCGGGAATGGAGACGATGTGGAAAACCGGAGCGGAAGAGGGCCTCGCGATTTGTTGTCTCACTGACCCGGGAGCGTTGCCCACAGTTCACAAATGGTGTGAAAAGCACAGAGACACGCCAGTGGTTATTGACCATTTCGCCCGCAACGGCGTGAAAGGAGAGATCAGGCAGGAGGAGCTGGACCGACTGCTCGCACTGGCCGATTTTCCTAACACGCATCTTAAAGTATCCGCATTTTATGCCTTGGGAAAAAAGGCGCCGCCCTACACCGATCTGGGAGACATGGTTCGACAGGTTCGCGATGCGTTCGGTTCAGAGCGTTGTATGTGGGGATCTGATTGTCCCTATCAGGTGCAGGGCGAGCACACCTATGCCGCATCACTGTCGATGATCACGGAGAAACTGGGTTTCCTGTCGGCGGAGGATCAGGAGAACATCCTGAAGAACACGGCAGACAAGCTTTTCTTCGCCTGATCTTCGTCAACTTTCTGAGGCGTCCCGGAAATTCTGCAAGGATCCTAACAAAGCAGCAATGTCCTCTTCGGTATTGTAGCCGTGGATGGAAATTCGAATGCGGCCCGCCTGGTGCATGACGTGGATATTTCTCCCGAGAAGAAAGTTGTTCAGTGCCGCGTCGTTATCTGTCTGGAATGCGAGAATGCCGGAGCTGTTTCCCGGTTGGGGCGGTGACATGGTTTTGAATCCCAACTCCGAAAGGCCTTCGTGAGCTTTTGACACGAGTGGATTCGCCCGGGCGGCGATGTTTGCGACCCCTGCTTTCCTGATTGTTTCGATGCCTT
The DNA here is from genome assembly GCA_022361255.1 of Verrucomicrobiales bacterium. Taxonomy (GTDB): domain Bacteria; phylum Verrucomicrobiota; class Verrucomicrobiia; order Verrucomicrobiales; family DEV007; genus Arctic95D-9. The sequence goes on along the minus strand of JAKSBG010000491.1, from coordinate 6,672 downwards.
CCCGGAGAGCATAGATTGCGGGAAAGGCGGGCATTCCGACGGCGAATCCAGCGGCTCCGGGAAAGGGTTCAGCGCGTTCAAAGCGGTCTTCATCAAACGCGTTTGCGAGGTTGTACCATCCGCCGGCACGGGCTGTGATTTTCTCCTTCGCGTGTTCGCGAACGATCACAACGCAACTTCCGTGGGTGCCGAGAAGCCACTTGTAGCTGGATGCAAAAATGCAGTCCGCATCGAGACAATCGAGTTCGACCCGGCCGGCTGCCTGAGTGGTATCCACAGCGAGAATGGCGTGGGGTGCCTTTTGGCGGACGATGTCCCGCACTGCGGGCCAGTCGAGCCTCCATCCGGTCAAAAAACTCACGAGAGAAAGCTGGACCAGCCGGGTCTTTTCATTGAGTAACCCGGCAAGCGTTTCGGGGTCGAGAATTCCGTTTTCGTTTTTCCAGAGTCTCACCACGGAAGGTTTCGATCCGACGATCCAGGGGGTGGCTCCGGCGGGAAAATCGAGATCACTGATGACGGCTTCTCCGCCGCCTTCAAAATTCACCGCTGTGGAAAGGAGATTGTAGGCCTCCGACGTGGAGGAACAGAAAGAGATCTCGTCTTGATCGAGATCGAGGAGCGATGCGGCGGATTCCCGGCAACGCCCGAATTCAGCAAACAGAGTATCGCGGCCCTCCATTCCTGCCTCTTTATCGGAAGCGTAGCGGAGAAGGGCGTCGCGTGCTGATTGGGGCGGAATGCCTTCGGCGGCGGTATTGAGGTAGACCTTGTCGCGCAACGCGGGGAATTCAGACGGTGAAAACATGCCTCATCATAGCCGAAACCGTGCCGGACGCAGCACGTTATCAGGTGAAGGTTTTCTCTCGCCGGAAGACATTTGGTTTCTAACATTCTCGCCATGGAGGAATCGCAAGACGGAGAAGAACGGGAGGACCTTGCCGCGTCGTTCCGGCAGTCGCGGAAGGAGTTCCGCTTCATGCTCGTGACGTGGGTGGTTTTTGCGGCGTGGACGTTGACCTACAACGGACTTTTCGCGAAAGGATCGGATGAGCAGCCGGTCGAAATCGTCCTCGGAATGCCGAAGTGGGTTGTTTTCGGCGTTGCGATTCCGTGGGCCATCGCTCTGGCGCTGACAGTCTGGTTTGCCCTCTTTTACATGAAGGACACGGACCTCGGAGAGCCGGCGGACGAAAACGGGGGAGGGGAAGCGTAATGGCACTGGTCAGTTTCGGAATCTACCTTGCGTTCGTGTTTCTTCTCGCGATTCTCGCGAACCGTGTCGGGAAATCGAAGTCATTCGTCAGCGAATATTTTTTGGGGAGCAAAAGTATCGGACTGTGGGCTTTTGCGCTGACCTACGCGGCGACGGCGGCTTCCGGCGGAAGCTTTATGGGTTTCCCGTCACTGATTTATACGCACGGGTGGGTCGTGGCCTGGTGGATCGCCGGCTACATGGTGGTTCCGATCATTGCGCTGGGGCTGTTGGCAAAACGGTTGAATCAGGTGGGACGGATCGCCGGAGCGATTACGGTTCCGGAATTGCTGCGTCGACGTTTCGAGAGCCGGATGGTCGGGAATCTTGCCACAGCGGTCGTCATCTTTTTCATGTTCTTCTACCTGATGGCGCAGTTCAAAGCCGGCGCGGAGATCATGGCGACATTGCTCGACGGTGTTCCCGTTTATCAGGAGTTCGTCATCGCAGTGGAGTCAGTCACCACCGGTCTCCCTTTGATCGGCGAAGCCAAAGCCGACTACCTGCTTTGCCTCATTGTCTTTGCGGTGTCGGTGATTGTCTACACGACCTTCGGCGGGTTTCGGGCTGTGGTTTGGACTGATGTGATGCAGGGCATCGTGATGGGTATCGGAGTTGTTGTGATGTTAGTGCTCGTCCTGCAGCAGGTTGGCGGGCTTCGCAATGCGACGAAGCAACTCGACGAAATGACTCCTCCGAAGTTTGTCAAAGTCGTGCTCAGTGCGTCGCCCGGTGCGAGTGAAGAGATTCGTCTTCCCCGCGGTGCCTGGGTATTTGTGGAGGGCGGTGATGATGTGGTTCGACTCGATTCAGCGGCAGTGATTCAAAATTCCGGAGAGAAAAATGAAGCGATTGAGGCGCTGCTCATCACGACTCCGTCCGCGAAAGAGCGGGCGCGGAAAAAGGTCGGAGAGGATGTGCCGGTTGTGGCTGCAATTCAGGGCGAGCCGGAAGGGTATGCCTATGGAGACGGTAAAAAGGGTGTCTATGTCCACGCTCCCGGGCCGGACCGGAAAAGCTCAAGCGGGTTCCTCGGCGTGATGCTCGCGCTGAGCTTTTTTGCCTTCTGGAATTTCAGCGGGGCGGGACAGCCGAGCTACATGGTGAGGCAGATGGCGTTTCGTGATACGCCGACGCTGCGCCGGTCGATCGTGATGGTCGCTTTCTATTTCAGCCTGATCTATTTTCCCCTCGTCATCATCTTCACCTGCGCGCGCATTCTGCTGCCGGGAATGGAAATTCACTCGGACCGGGTTATGCCGGAAATGGCAGCGGTCCTGACAGAGAATGCCGGTGTTCCGTGGTTGGCGGGCCTTCTCGTGGCGGCTCCGTTTGCGGCGGTGATGTCTAGTGTGGACAGCTTTCTTCTTCTCGTTTCTTCAGGTGTGGTCCGGGATATCTATCAGGAGTCGATCAATCCGAATGCGAGTGAAAAGCAAATCAAGCGGCTCACCTACATCGTCACTGTGACGGTTGGTGTGCTCGGCGTGATTGCCGTGATTTACCCGGTGAAATTCTTGCAGGACCTCATCGTCTTCGCTTCCGGAGGGCTCGGAGGGTGCTTTCTTATGCCAATGATTTTCACCCTGTTCTGGCCGCGGACGACTGCAAAAGGGGTCGCGGCCGGTATTGTCAGCGGGGGAGTCACTCTGCTCGTGCTCTATTTGATCGGCTTCTTCCAGACGGGAAGTTTCAAAGAATACCGGCTCCTGAATTTGCACCCCTTCGTTTGGTCTGTCGTCGTGTCAACGATTGCGATTTTTTTCGTGAGCCGGATCACTCCCCGGATTCCCGAAGCGCTGAAAGAGCGCTATTTCGGAAAACTGTGATCAGGATAACGCTGATAAGAAGAGATCGTGCCGTCCAGAGGGCAACTCGAATCCAGTTCCCTGAAACCAGTGTTTCGATCGTCGAAAGATCTTTTCCGGATGCCAGTTTTTCATGCAGGGGGACCTGAACCAACCCTGTGACCGCCCAGGTTCCGATGGCGAGAACGGCACCGAGTATTCCCGGAACCCTCAGTCGCGTGTAGAAAAGCACACCGGCAAAAAGGCACGCAGAGAGCAGTTCCAGAACCATGAGCGGACCAACCAAAAAGGTGATGCGTCGACTGTAGTGGAAATGATAGGATGAAAAGGAAATCGCATCGACCTCTGCAAACTGTGGATAGGTTACCAGCTGGACCTGCCAGATAACCCCCGCCATGGCAAAGGTGGTAAACACCTGGACCAGAAGCAGGGCGAAGGCCGTATTCTGATGGTGAGCAATCATTGCTCGCTGAATCGAATGTTTCATGGAAAATGACAAAATGAAAAAGGGCGGAGTACTCGCGAAAATTCAGGACGTGGAAGACGCGATCATTAACCGGTTTTGTTCGGTGAAACGTCGTCTCGAGCGAAAGATGGAGTGGGTCGAGGATACAACGCCTTTCGTTGAGCTGGAAAGCTCGATTCGCGAAGAGATCATCTTCTACGAAGCCCGTGGTTACTATCTTTTCCAGGAGCCCTGGTTGGAACACGAGCCGGTGCAAAATCGATTCCGCGTCGTTCTCACTTTCCGGCCTACGGAAGCCAACCGCTGACCGACTCCGAAATTTCACCCCAGAAATGAAACCCGGCCCAGGCCGAGAATCCGGCAACGATGAGAGCGAGAAGGGAAAACAGGCCGTCTTTGGCGCTCAGTCCGATTGCGAAACAGGCGATGGAGACCCCGGGGATCGCACACGCAAGCGGGATCAATTCGAGCGGGATCATGAGAAGGGCAAGGGCTATCGAGATCAAAGCCACGATACGGGTGCCGGTGTCCCTTGTGAGAAATTGAAGTCGCGGCTTGAGAAGCTTGTCGAACCGTTTTGTCCACGGCTTCACCTTTTCGAATCCGGATTCGAATTTTGATTTAGAGAACGAAAATTCGCGGATTTTCTTCGGAAGCCAGGGATGGTGTTTGCCGAAAAGAAGTTGTCCGCAGATCAGAATAATGAGCGCTGCGCAGACCGCCGGAACCCCGGGAATCGCCCCGGTGGGAAGAACGGCGATGAGCGCCGGAACGAGCAAAAGCGGACCAAAGCCGCGATCCTCGAAGTGCGCCACGATTTCGCCCATCGTGATTTTGTCTTCTTCGAAACCTTCGTGCAGGTCACTCAATATCTCGGTGAGATTAGGCATATCGGGGGCCGGGGTCCTGATTCACGCTTCGTCGTGATTCGATGCATCGACGACCGTTTGCTGTTGCTCTTTGGAAATCCAGCCGTGTTCCGTTAAGATTTCGGCAGCTTCTGCAGTGTCGGAAAAAAAGGAGAAGGCGGTTCCGGCATCTTCGAGCTGAACAATTTCCTCAGAAAGTTCGGCAATTCTTTCCGGTCCGCACACGTCGCGAATCAGAATCAAATCAATACGGTGAGGGTGAGTCAGGGCCATTTCCACGTAGATCATGGTATCGTGCTGCCCACTGTCCCCGATGAGGATTACCGGTTTGTCAGGATACCAGTCGAGCGCTTCTTCAATTGCTTCGACTTTGTGTTCGTGGTGACTTTTCTTGAACCACTTGTCGAGATCGATTCCCCAGTCGGTCATGAAGAAAGGCCCGACCGGAAGGCCGTTTTCTTCGAAGATGAGATGAAGGAGACTGTGGAGATTGAAGGGCGAGCTGGTTACGTAGCAGAGTGGATTCGCGCGCGGCTGCTTTGGATCAGCACCGTCACGCAGAGCCCGGTAGAGTTCCGGCGTACCGGGAAAGAGTTGTCTTGTCAGGGCATTTCCGAGCATGGTTGTCGCGAGCATGCGGAGTGTTGTCGCCGCGTGGGTGACAAGAACGGTGTCGTCAATATCACTAATCACGAGGTGCTCAAAGTTCTCCCCGACATCATAGAGTTCGTGAATGGCCGGTTGCGAAACTTCGGAATCGGGGAGTTCGATGACGAGCTTGTCCTGAATGTGTTCTTTCGCAGGGACGCGGATGTCAAAATACCCCTCTCCATCTGCGATTTGTTCGACGGCCTCGCCTCCGAGAGATACCCTCACGCGGGAGTTCGGTCTCTCCGGAGTTGCCCAGCGTTTCATCATTTGAACCAGGTTGGTCAGTCGGGAATCTTCGGGGCGGGGCTCCCGGACTTTCCGGGCGAGGAGGACACGTCCTTTGATCGCCACGCCGTCTTTGACCGGCGTGGCGTGGTAGATTTCCGCCACCATGGGCTTACCGAGCCGACCGGTTACGCGGGCGAGAAAGCGGTGAAAAGCGTCGTAGATTTTCTCGATTTGTACGGCGAGAAATCTAAGGTAGCTGCGGCGTTTGTTTTTCTCCATTCTGAGAGAGAGTCAGGTGCGTCAAATTTCTCAAGGAAGCTTTGATCGTTCGGGCTCAGGGTTTTCAGGTTCGTTGTTTTCGACCGGGAAGGCATTGTGAAGCGTGATCTGTGTGAACGGAATTTCCCACCCGTTCGCGTTGCAACAGTCTACTGCGAAGCGTTGCAGGGCGCGTTCCAGCACCTGAATCTTCGGAGCAAGCGCCCCGTCAAAGTCTGCGATAATTTTGTAGTCGAGTGATGACGCGCCGGCGGATGCAAATTCAACCTTCAAACTCAGAAGCAGTTCGCGATCCTCGAGCAGAGGAACCAGCTCCCTCGTGATGTGAGCCCACATGATTTCCGGTATGCGGCCGGTGCATTCGGCCTGGTGTTTGTAGTCGATGCCGAAGGTTGTCGAGATGCGAAATCCGCCGGACAAGTTTTTGGGAGACTTTCCCAGAAAATCCACGGTGGGCATCACGACCTTTGCTCCGCCGAGCTTTACGAGCTGAACAAAATCCGGGGATTGTGAAATGACGCGGCCGCGCCCTTCGTCCGCCAATTCGACCCAGTCGCCTTCCTGACAGGGAAACCAGATTTCCCCGTCTTCGCTGAGGGGGCGCGATATCATGCCGCTGAGCTGGCCGACCGGGAGGCGGACCATGCCTCCGCGGATCGCTTCGTTTTGCAGTATCGTGTAGAAGCTGAGCCGCTCCACTTTCCAGGGGATTCCGTTGTAGGTAACCCGCTCACCTTCGCGGATTTCCCCGAGGTTGAGCAGGAGGCGGGCCTGGTCGTAGAATTTTGGCAGGGCATTTTTTGCGGCGATGGCTGCCCCGATCAACAGAATGATCGCGAGGCCCATCAGGACCCAGTCTCCCGTTGCATAGAGAGTGAGGAGGCTCGCAATGATTGCGCCGACGAGAGCGAGAATATTCAGGCCCACGTCGACCAGGCGAAGATAGAACGGCCTCTTCTCTTTTCGTTTCCACGGAACATAGCGGTCTACCTGTTGATGAAGGAACCGGAAGAAGAAAAACGTCGCGAAAAAGGCAATGATACAGAGCAGGAAATTTCGTCCCCGGCTCTTGTAGAAAGAGCGCAGCCCGTCTTTTGCCGTTTGAATGAACGAGGG
>JAKSBG010000127.1 GCA_022361255.1 Verrucomicrobiales bacterium | reverse complement strand
ATATTCATAGAGCGTTACGCGCTGGCTCGAAAGATCCACGATGAGTTTCCTCGGCTGAACTTTCGGAATCCCTCCCAGAAGAGCGATCTGCTGAATTTTCACATCCTTGTACCACGACCCGATAATTGCCGGGGTCAGGTATTTGGGTGTGTAAGCCGTGCCTTTTGCACCGCCATCCATGAGGATCTGGGCAATTTCATGATCGCGATGCGCTGCCGCCATCATCATCGGGACAATGCGCCGGTCAACCCGGAGGTGGTACTTGAAGGTGTTGCTCGAAAACATCTCGCGAAGCTCAGACGAGGCAGGATTTCTTTCATGGGCATCCGGATCGGCTCCGGCCTCCAGCAAGGCCCGCACCACTTCCGGCATCCGGTGAGCTGTCGCCCACGCGAGAAGACTGTGCCCGTCCCTCGTTTTTACCCCCTCGACCGTGGCTCCTCCCTCCACGAGCGCCAGAGAGATATCCGCGTTCCCCTCCCGGATCGATTTGGAAAGCCACGATTCATCGCTGTCATAGCGGGCGTTGGGATCGGCTCCTCCATCAAGAAGCTCCCGCGCCGCACGAAATCTCTGGTGAGTCAGGCACCACGAAAGCGGGTCCTGCCCCTCCGGTCCCGGTTGACGGGGGTCAGCTCCCGCATCGAGAATCAGTCGGATCAGATCATCCTGTCCCGTGAGAAGAGCCGCCCAGAGATTGTCGCCAATCGGAGCACCGGCAGCCAGCAGCGTTCGAACAGCTCCCGTTGCGCCTTCGGCAACGGCTCGGTCAAAAACCCGTTCTTCCGTTCCCGGAAGCAGGGACTCGGGGTCGGCGCCGGCAGTGAGGAGCAGTACCATGAGCGGATCGTTTCGCTTTTCATAGGCCTTTGCCAGCATGGCCTGCTTATCAAGCTTTGCTCCGGCCACAATGAGTTGATTTGCAATGGCAACATTCCCGGACTCGATCGCTCCCAGCAGTGGAACCGCAGCGCCCTCCGGTGCGAAAGAAGGATCGGCATCGTATTCCAGCAGCAGGTCCACCATGTCGAGGTGATCGTTCAGCACCGCCACGCCCAGAGGCGTCACCCCGTCATCTGTGGCCACATCCGCTTTCGCTCCTCCTGCAAGCAGTCGACGGGCAGTAGACTCATCCGCGCGGGAGACCACATCGTAGAGCAAAGGCTCTCCCTTCACCGAGAAAACGTCCGGAGATGCGCCGGCAGCAATGAGCGCATCCTGCATGGAGGTATTTCCGTTCGCGACGGCGAAAGACAGAGCGGAAATTTCTTTCCCCGTGGTTTCCGCCGTCACCGCATTTACATCCACCTTAGCAGACAGGAGTAGCTCGAACTGCTTATGGTTCTGTTCTTTCACAGCCTCGATCAACAGCGGTTTGCCGGAGAGTCCGCGAACGTTCGGGCTCGCCCCTGCCTGCAGGAGCCGCTCAAACAACTGGGTATCCCCTTTTGCAGCTACCTCCGCAAGCGCACCTGCCGCCCGGGCTCCCTTATACTCGAGATTCACTTCGTGCTTCAGAAGAAACTCCAGCATTTCCCTGTCGTCGCTCACCACAGCATCAACGAGGAAAGGCAGTCCGGCTTCCCGGTCGACATTCAAGTCGGCACCCTTTTCGATCAGTGTTTCCGCCAACTCGAAATTCCGTTCCCGAAGCGCCGAGGCCAGCGGTGTATCGCGTGCCGGATTGGTAAAGCGATTGATCGATTCGAGAACCGGGTCCCGTTCGATCAGGAAATGAATCGCCTGCAAATTTTTTGACTGGACCGCTGCCAGCAAAGGAGTCCGACCGTTCTCATCGGAAGAACCCAGTGAGATGCCTGCATCCTCCAGCTTTTCCAAAAGGACGAGTTCGCCTTTCTTCGCCGCATCAATCGCGCTTTGGATGGTCAGATCCACCCCGTTGGAAGCGAGAAAACGTTTCGCTTTGCGGGTAATCTCGTGCCGAACGTAGTAGTCGGTCACGATTGCCCCGGCCAGTAGCGACAAAGTAAAAACACCGAGTAAAAATGTTCGGAAAAGAAATCCAGCAGGCTTCATCAGAAAGTCTTAGATATCGAGGTCGCGTATAGTCTGATTTGGTCCGGGGGTATCGTGTTTTTACAGGGGACCGAAATATAACACGCTTTTACGATTACGGGAACGGAATCGTATGGCGCAGTCACCTGATTGAGGGAATCAGGCAAAACTCAGGGAATTTTTCAAATGTCACCCGAAATTCAAACACAGCCGTGAGGTTTCCGTGCGGGTGATCGCATTCTCTCTCGATCAACTCCGGTCACCGTCCCCGGTGCTTTTCCCAAAGGAATCCAATCGCGACTGCCACTGCGACCAGGGCCGCAAAGCTAGCTCCGAGATTCTTCAGGCCCGAAGCGCTCTTTCCATCATTCACCATGTTGATCGATTCGAAACCGTCGTCCGATCAAACTTACGCTTACTTTCCCGCCAGCTTCTTGGCCTGCTCGACGCTCGCTCCGCTCAGCGAACTGATCGGGACATCATACTGCTTACCATTTTTCAATAGCAGCTTCACCTTGCCGTCGGCGACGGAAAGAAAACGCGCCTCGATCTCTTTTCCCTCCCTGTTCATCCAGGTGAGAAATTCTCCGGCGGAGGGTTCGGACGGACCGCCGGACATCTCCTTCACGCGTTCCGCTTCATCCTCCGTCATGTTTTCCCTGTCGATGATCGCACCGGCATCGATCCATTTTTGGATTGTCTCGATCTCTTTCTTCGGCAGCGCTTCCGCCTTTCTCGGCATGAAATCGGTGTCTCCCGAATCCAGAAGAAGTCGCTCCACAAAATTGCTCTCCGCCGAGTTGCCCGGACGAATGATGTTGTATTTCCCAATCTGGTAATCGCGCACTTCCTCCAAATCATCCAGCGCGAGATTCCCCTTCACCTTCGTTTCATTGGCGTGGCAATCCCAGCAGCGCTCTTTCATGATCGGCAGCACGTCGGTTTTATAATCGACGGCGAGACCCGGCAGAGCGGAGAGAGAAAAGGTGAACAGAATCGTGGAAAATACCTTCATCGGCAAAGGATACCCTGTCGGAGGAGATTCGTTACCCGGCCGCTTCCTAACGCGTGATTTCCGGGACCGGAGCGTCCGCCGGAATATCCTCGCCTTCCCAGTTCACCGTGACGCCGTCGTAGGTCAAAATCCGGGACGCACTGTTCGGAGCGGGTGGCAGGTCCTTCTTCGGAGCGAACTTCCAGAGATTGGCTTTGATCTGATTGTATTTCGGATCCCCCGCCAGATTCGTCCACTCGTTCGGATCATTCTTCATGTCGTAAAGTTCCTCAGATCCGTCTGCGTAAACAATGTAACGCCAGTTTTCCGAGCGAATCCCATGATTGCCCGCGTTGTGGGTGGTAATGGCAGGGTGATCCCGCTTCGTCGTAGCATCTTTCAATTGAGGAACGAGAGATCGCCCCTCAACGGCATCGCTCTCCGGCAAGCCAGCGAGGTCAAGCAGCGTCGGATACACATCCAGCAGCTCGGCAGGCTGACCGCAAACCTGTTGCGGAGTGACCCCCGGCCCGGCAAAGACCAGCGGGACGCGCGTCCCGTCATCCCACAGCGTGTTTTTCCCCGTGATTTCCTTTTCGCCGATGTGCCACCCGTGATCGGACCAAAGTACCACGATCGTATTCTCTCCGAAACCATTGCGGTCCAACGCATCCATGACCCGCTTCACCTGGAAATCGACAAAGCTCGTGCAGGCAAGATAGGAGCGGGTCAGATTCATCCACTCATCCGCATCCTCGAGAAATTCGAGACGTGGCTCCGGCAGCTTCCAGTGCATATACCAGGAAAAACGCGGGGTGTCCTTGCGATCGTCACGTTTGATCACCGGCAGGGCCGTCTCTGACTCCGGATGCATATCGAACCACTTCTGCGTAGCGAAACAGGGCACGTGAGGAAGAAAGAATCCGCAACTTAGAAAGAAAGGTTCATCCTTCGGCATCGAATCGAGCTTTTCCACGCTCCACGAAGCGATCCGGTAGTCGCCCTTGTCTTCATCCTTGTGGGGAAACACACCCCAGTCCATCAGCTTGTGCCCGGATGGAGCATCGACCAGTTTTTCCGGCGGGAACGGCTTCCCGGTAGCGGGTGGACCAATCTCGTCCCATTCCTCCGGAGCCTTTCGACCGTACCCCCCGTGGTAGATTTTTCCTGCCGTGTAGGTACGGTATCCGTGGCGTTTGAAATACTGGGGCAGCGTCACCAGATCCGCCAGTGCCGGCACTTCGCGGAACCACGGCTTCAGCCCGTAGATTCCGGTCGAGCCCGGGCGCTTCGAAAGCATCAGACTGGTGCGGGAAGGGTTGCACAGCGGCGACTGGCAATGGGCATTGGTGAAGGCGGTTCCCCGTTTTGCGAGAGCATCTATGTTCGGCGTCTTCGCATTCGGGTGACCGCCCATAAATCCGATCCAGTCGTTCTGATCATCAATCGCGATCATGAGAACATTCGGCTTTTCCGCAGCAAACGAGGAGGACAACAAAAACAACGAAGCGAGAAGCAGATTTCGGAAGGACATAACAGGGTTTGGTCGGAGACCTGACAGGGTATTGTCAGTGATTCAACCCTATTGACTCCCGCAAAATCCTCAAGAACCGTATCGCGTCATGCTGCTGCGAATTTTTCCCATTATTTTCCTTACCGCAGTAGCTTTTTCCGGCGACGCGACCACTCCCCCGCCCGTCGCGACATTTTCTATCGTCGCAGTCGATCCTGCGACCGGGGAAATCGGGGTCGGGGTGCAATCCAAAATCGTCGGCGTCGGATCCATTGTCCCTTTTGCCAAAGCCGGAGTCGGCGCTGTCGCGACCCAGTCCTTCGCCAATACCGGCTACGGTCCGCTCGGACTTCGAGCCTTTGCCGAAGGCATCAGTCCTGACAAAGTGATCAAAATTCTCACGATCGACGACCCGATGCGGGAACGTCGCCAGGTCGGCGTAATCAACGCAGCAGGAAAAGCGGCGAATTTCACCGGAAAAGAATGCCACGGCTGGGCCGGCGGGATTGTTGGAGAGAACTTCGCCGTGCAGGGGAATATTCTCACCGGACCCGAAGTCGTTGAAGAGATGGCCCGCGCCTTTCAAGAAACCGAAGGCGTCCTCGCCGAACGACTCATCGCCGCCCTCCGCGCCGGTCAGGCTGCCGGAGGCGACAGTCGCGGGCGTCAGTCCGCCGCGCTATTGATCGTCCGGGAAGGCTGGGGCTACGGAGGAATCGACGACCTTTTTCGTGACATCCGCGTCGATGAGCACAAGTCGCCCATCGAGGAACTGGAGCGGGTCTACCGGAAGCATCGGCAGCTGTTTCCGCGTCCGGAGTAATCGCCGCATATCTGAGGAGTGTGAAACCTCAAAGCTCGAACGTTGCTTTCTCGACCAATCGCCACATTCCGAGTAACGTATTCCCCACCATGCTCGAATTTTCCGACGCACCTTACCAGTTTTTTGAAGCCCGCCCTTCCCCGTTTCTGATTCGGATCGCGCGAGGGGTGAATCGGAGATTTGTTCTTCCGGGAAAGAATCATCGTATTTCGGAGCTCCATGTTTCGGGTGAAACAGAACTTCCCCGCGAAATATTCGAGGGCGGTGACCGCCTCATGTTCGTCTCCAATCATCCGAGCCATTCCGATCCCCAGCTGGTGACGGAGGTGCATCGACGGCTCGGAGTGGCGACCTCGTTCATGGCTGCATACGACGTTTTCCTCAGGGGAAAATTCAATGCCTGGTGTATGCAGCGTCTCGGCAATTTTTCGATCGATCGCGAAGGAAGCGACCGCAAGGCGATGTCGGCAGCGATTGATACGATCAAGGCGGACGACTATGCCCTGACGATCTTTCCGGAGGGCAATGTCTATCTCACCAATGACCGCGTCACTCCCTTTCTCGACGGGACCGCCTTCATTGCTCTGAAAGCGCAGCAGGCGATCAAGGATGCGCGGGTAAAAATCGTCCCTTTGAGTCTGAAATTCACCCACTTAAGCACGCCGCGAGAACCAGTCACTGAGCGGCTCAAGCAACTGGGTCGTGACAGTGGGCACGCCTACGACTCCACCGATCCGATTCCCGCCGTTATGGGTCTCGGCGCGCACCTCATCACAGACTACCTCAATCAGCATGGCTACGCGGACCGGATTTCGGTCGATCCTGATTCGATCTTTGATTCTCTGACAGGATTTACCGCAGAGCTCGTCTCGGACTCCGAATCGGCACTTGGAATCGAATCGGGTGAAAACGCCCTGATCGACCGCATTAAGAAAGTGCGCTCCAAAATTCACCAGATCCGGACCGATGAATCATCAGATGTGGACCGGGAGGAAATTGACCGCATCGCCGACAAAGCGATCCTTGCTCTCCGTATTCATGGGTATATCACCCCGTATCTGACGGAGAACCCCACGGTGGATCGCTACATTGAAACCGTCGAGCGGGTCGCTGAGGATTTCTACTCGCGCATCATGCCGCCAACCGGCCCGCGCCGAGCGATCGTCCAAATCGGCGAGCCTATCGATGTACAGGCAGTTCTCGAAAACGCCGGTGGCAAATTGCGGGGCGCTGTTGGCGAGCTCACCAATGCGACGGAATCCGCGGTGCAGGCGGGGATTGATCAGAGCAACGCAGCCAACGATGCGCCCGGCGGAAAATTGTTGGAAGAGGTATAACTCGCGACACTCCTCCGAAGATATCCAGCAGTTGGCACTGCTGATTACAGCCCCACGTCGCGGGCTTCGCCTTTTTTCTCAGCCTTCTTTTCCTTCTTGCCACTTTTGGCTTTCTTCTCGCCGTGAGCGTGATCGTCTTTTTTGGCGTGATCATCCTTTTTGTGGCCGTCACCGTGATGCTCGTCTTCATCACCGTGATGCTTTTCGCCATGATGGTCGTCACCGTGGTGATCATCTCCATGGTGGTCATCGTGTCCGTGTTCTCCGTGGAGAACCTTGGTGTCATCAAAATTGTGACGCTCGCAACCGAGCATTGCCAACGCGGAAACCGCGCACAAAACCATCATTTGAGCCAAGCTTTTCATGGGGTTGTCTGTAAGCGCGACACAGGAGTTTTGCAACTTCCAAGTTTTCCGATACGATACCGAAAATGGCATCTCCCCAACGTCCCAACATTCTCTGGTATTGCACCGATCAACAGCGCTTCGATACCATCGGCGCGCTCGGCAATCCGCACGTCAAGACACCGACACTGGATCGCCTCGTGCGGGAGGGAACGGCTTTCACCCACACTTACTGCCAGAGTCCGATTTGCACGCCGAGCCGGGCCAGCTTCATGAGCGGGCTCTATCCTTCCCGCGTTCACAACACCCGGAACGGAAATGCCACCTATCCGGACGGTGCCCCCCTCATCAGCCGCCAGCTCGCTGACGCCGGCTACGACTGCGGGTTAATCGGAAAGTTTCACCTGCAAAGTTCCGGAAAGCGGACCGAGCCGAGAATCAGAGACGACGGATTTCGCTACTGGAAATTCAGCCACGCTCCGCGTGACGACTGGCCCGAGGGGGAGCATGACTACGCGGACTGGGTCCGGGAACAGGGCGTCGACCTCAACGCGATGCGGGAGTCCGAAGATCGTGTCCCGGCTGAGTTCCACCAGACGACCTGGGCGACAACGAGAGCGATCGAGTTCCTGTCCGAAGATCGCGGCGACTCTCCCTGGATGCTGAACATCAATGTCTACGATCCGCATCCACCGTTTATCCCGCCACGTGAGTATGCGGAGAAGTTCAATGCAGACGACATGCCCGGACCGCATTTCGAAACGTCGGACATCGAGGCGCAGCGGAAACTGGAAGATGCCGATTTCCAGACGCGATCGGAAGATCCCGACGACTTCGGAGGAAGGCAAATCCAGGCCGACTACTATGCGATGATCGCCCTGATCGACGATCAATTCGCCCGCTTGCTCGCTGCGCTCGAAGAATCGGGTCAGGCGGAAAATACCATCGTCATTTTCACAAGCGATCACGGCGAGACCCTCGGCGATCACGGGTTGCTCTACAAAGGCTGCCGCTTTTACGAAGGCCTCACCCGGGTGCCCCTTATTTTTCACGCTCCGGGCTTCGTCGAAGCCGGAAGGCAATGCAACGGTCTAACGGAGCTGCTGGATTTGTCAGCGACCATTCTCGAAATGGCAGGCCTTTCCGTTCCGGACGAACATCAGGGTCACTCGCTGGTGCCGTGGCTGACCGGCCGAAAGCTCGATGACGAGCCGGTGCGGGATTTTGTTCGCTGTGAGTATTTTGACGCTCTCGCAGCTGAATTTACGGGGGGAAACGGCACCTTTGCGACCATGCACCGGACTGAACGCTACAAGTTGAATCTCTATCACAGCATCGACAAAGGGGAGCTTTTCGACCTTGAATCTGATCCGTGGGAACACAACAACCTCTGGGACGCCCCGGAAGCACAGTCGATCAAAAACGAACTGATTCTGCAGAGCTTTCACGCTCATGTAAATCTGACTACCGATGTGGGTTCCGAGAGGATCGCTCCGATGTAATGTGCGGTAGCGGCGGTCTCCCGATCGCCGGTACACTCTCCGGAAATTTGACGACCGGGAGATCGTCGCTACCGGAGAATCACTTGCGCCCCATCCAATCAACACCCAACTTTCTCTATGAAACGTGGCCTTCCCATCTTTCTCCTGCTCGCCATCAGCCTCACCGGTTGTGAGACGATGTCACGACAGGAAAAACGGATTGAGAAAAACCCGGCAATCTATGACCGCCTCGGCAGTGCTGATCGGGAGAGAGTCCTCCGTGGTGAAGTTGCCGAGGGTATGTCTCGAGACGCGGTCTTTCTTTCGTGGGGTCGACCCGATGCTGTCCGCGCCGGCAGCCGCAACGGTAAAGGAAAGGAAACCTGGCTCTATTTCGGAACCCGCCCGGTTCAGACTACCCACTTCAGTGTCGGCTCCGGTGGCTATCACCATTTCTACAATCATTTCGGGTGCCATCCGACCTACGGTTATGGATTTGGTCAGACTGTTGATTATGTTCCAGAGGTGGATCGCTCGGTTGAATTCGTCAATGACATCGTCGTCGCCTGGGAACGTCGACGCTAGCCACGAAAAATGGAAGACCGATACGGCCATCGCATCTCGTACCTGCGCGTTTCTATCACGGATCGCTGCAACGAGCGATGCCAGTATTGCATGCCGTATGAGGAACAGGAATGGCTCGACCGGGATTCTGTTCTCAGCTACGAGGAAATTCT
>JAKSBG010000461.1 GCA_022361255.1 Verrucomicrobiales bacterium | reverse complement strand
GATGTTTGTGAGATCGACAGGAAGTGGAGCCAGTGGAACGGGGGTAATGAACGATGGGACAATCGAAGGAGCGGCAGTGGAGCTGAAGGCGCACGGGAATATCTATGCGTTGGCGATCAACAACAAAGGATCGATCCGGGCGACGGGAGCGTCGAATCGGGGCGGTAGTGTTTTTCTGGAAGGCGTGGGGGGGCGCGTCGATCATTCAGGGGACATAAGTGTGACATCTCTGGACTTCTCCGGTTCTGCCAGCGCATTGATCCAGGCTGCCTATGCGAAGGTGGACGGGTCAATTTCCTCTGTGAACGGTGATGGATCGGGTGGATCGATCCAGGTCACGGGCACCGATTTTTCCCTGGTTTCAGGTGAGTTGGACGCTGCGGGATCACACGCAACAGGTGGTGACATCGTTGTGGAGGGTGAGGTTGTTTCCATTGGCTCAACGGCTTCACTGGACGCTTCCGGCGTGACTGGTGGCGGACAGGTGCAGATTGGCGGCGGTTTTCAAGGCAACGACGAGAGCATCCGGAACGCTGTCTCAACCACAATCTCTGAGGGCGCGAAAATTTCGGCCAACTCTCAGGAGAGCGGAAATGCCGGAACCGTGATTGTCTGGTCCGATGTTTCGACGGAATACCGGGGCGGGATATCCGCGGAAGCACTGGGCGGATCCGGGAATGGAGGATTTGTTGAGGTTTCCGGAAAGGAATTTCTGACTTTCGACGGCATCGTTTCCACGCTCTCAGCGAATGGCCGCAACGGAACGCTTCTTCTTGACCCGACTGATCTCACGGTGAGTAATGCCGCTGCCAGTGCCAACAACGTGAACGTCGGAGATCTGACAACAGCTCTCGGATCCAACAACGTGGTGATTTCAACGAATCCGGCAGGTGTGCAGGACGGGGATATTCGGATCAACGATAACGTAGATTACACCAGTGCAAATGACCTGACGTTTTTGGCCCATGGTAACATTGAAATGATTCGTCGGGTCCAGAACCAGGGCGATGGAGACGTGAATCTTGTCGCTGGATGGGACGGTGCTACCGGTTTCTCCGCCGTCACTCCCGGATCGGCTGAGACGGGAATGGTCGACATGAGCCTTTTCTTCGATGATTCAAACACTTACGGAAACAATGGCGGCTCAGTTGTCATGACCGCAAACAGCCAGCGGGTCTCTGCGGGAAGTCGTTTCGGCGACACCAACGTCGCTGCCTACGGAGTGGATTGGCTCGCAAATGGATGGGGAAGTACAGCCCAGTTCGGAATTTATGATGCCGACGGGAATGCGGCGGGGGATGCCGCTACAGGAAACATTCGTGTTGATGTCCACAATGCGATCACGGCGACGAGTCCGAATCAAAATGCTTCCTTCGGTTCTTTTCAAATTGGCCACGGTGGTGTGGGTGCGGATACCGGCACCGGTCCCGGTGATCTCTCCGGCAATATTGTTGTAAATACGGGAGTGGATGGGAAAGGAACGGGAGACATCAGCTTTGTCTTTAACACGACAGGTAACGTTGAGCGTTTTTACATGCAGATCGGGCACGGCGGTCGGCGTGCTCACGGAGAGCATAGCGGGGATATTACTATTGATACAACAGCCGGCACTTCGGGAAATCTCAATTTTGAAGCGGGAACGGCAACTCGAAACTATGTCATGATTGGACATGGGGGGGAGAACATTGGAAACAATGTTGCCGGAGGCGGAAACAGTACCAGGCCGCTTGATCTCTCCGGTGAGATCACGGTTCGAACAAAAGGTGATATTACTTTTAAAGCAGGTGAAGTTCGCGGAGCTGTGCCGGCCGATGCCTGGAGAAATACGGCTGATGCATTCGCACAGCTGGGACACGGCGGAAGAAATGCGGACGGTTCACATTCCGGAACGATCATTGTGGAAAGCGGTGGAAACCTTTTGTTTGAATCCGGAGATCAGCAGCGAAATTTCGCGCAACTGGGGCACGGTGGAGGATCTTCAGACGGAGATCACAGCGGGGATATCACAGTTGATGTCGACGGTACGATCACTTTTGACGGCCGGGGATTTGGCGGCGAGCCGGTCGGAAACAATCGAAACGAAAACTACGTGCAATTGGGGAACGGAGGATACGCGGCGCGTGGAGATCATTCCGGTACGATATCTGTGACGTCAGGAGATGATATCTCTTTCTTCAGCGGAAATGAATCTCCGGGAGGGATCAGCGCTTATCGCTCTTATGCTCAGCTGGGGCATGGGGGGGCAGAGTCTGACTCTCCGAATAATGATACAAGCAGCCCGGGGATGAGCGGAACGATTACCGTCAATTCAGGAGGAGATCTCCGTTTTGTCGCCGGAGATGCCGACGAGGCGTATGTTCAACTCGGACATGGCGGTCTGGGCACAAAGGGGCAGCACTCCGACAATATCAGTGTGATTGCAGTTGGTGACATGGAGTTCATTGCCGGTCAGCGTCAGGCCTACGCGCAGTTCGGACACGGTGGATACGATGCAGATGGAACGCATTCCGGTTCTCTCAGTGCTGATGTGGGAGGAAATGTCACTTTTCAGGGCGGGCTTGGAGATCAGGGGCGCGATTTTCGTGCCTACGCGCAATTCGGGCATGGCGGTTACAGCGCCGGTGGTGCCCATAGTGGCGATATTTACCTTTCCGCTGACGGATCGATTTCTTTCGCTGCAGGTCGTCTCGCTGACAACTACGCGCAGCTTGGTCACGGGGGACGAGGTTCCCGCAGCAACTCAAATACGGTCGGGTTGAGTGGCGATATTGATGTTTCAGCCGGCACCGGTATCACGTTCACAGCCGGCACAATGCTGGAGCGGTCAACCTCGAATGGCTTCAATGACGGATCGCCCTACGCGAGTCTTCCCAACGACGCAAACTTGTCGAACGGAGACGAGGGAATTTACGCTGATGGACGGCTCTACGCGCAGTTGGGCCATGGGGGCTACGATGCTGACGCAAGCATCGGTAATACCTACAATGCAGGTGTTGGCCATACCGGCGATATTCGCGTTGTTACTACGAACGGTGACATCTCTTTCAGTGGTGGATCAACGGCACTCGGAAGTTCCGGCAATGACGAAGGACGTTTTCACTCTGCGCAGATCGGACACGGTGGGGTTGGATCTCTGGGCGACCACAGCGGTGCCATCGAAGTCGAGGCGACAAATGGCAGTGTGAACTTTACCGGTGGTGCGCAGACGAAAGATGGGGACGTGAACAATAGCACGGGTGTCATCGTAGAGGATCGAACCGATGTTTACAATTTTGCGGCGATTGGACACAGTGCAAACTTCGCGTATTGGGGAACGCCGTCAGGAAATTCGGTGGGACGTTTTTCGGCTGACTCTGTCGGGGGAACCTTGGGCCTGGCTGATGGAATTAATGTGACTGCCGGAAATGCAGTGACTTTTCAGGCAGGTGAGGGGCGTCGCTCCTATGTGCAACTGGGGCTCGGTGGCTACGAAAGCCGTGGACTGCAGGATGGCCTGGTCGATCACCAGGGCGATATCAGTGTTTCCTCAGGGGCAGGCGGGGTAAATTTTATCGGTGGTACGAATACGAGCGGAACAACAAATGCGGCGATAGCGAATAACAACAGTCATGGCCGCGAGTCTTTTGCCCAGCTTGGACATGGAGGTCACGAGACTGACGGCACTTTTCTGGGAGATATTTCCGTCACGACAACCAATGGCGGAAACGTCCGGTTCATCGGTGGTGTCAGAGCTGACAACTACGTGCAGATGGGACATGGCGGACGCAGCGCGGATTCCGGCGGAACCGGTGTGGCCGGAGGTAATGATGGTGATATCACCGTAAACGCGGATGGTGATGTGCAGTTCATAGCGGGAACGCTTTTTGAGCCTGCTGCCACAGGAGAAGATGGTCGCATCTACTCGCTCCTCGGGCACGGCGGATATGAATCGGATGCTTTCGTTGGGGGAACTCTTGTCGCCGGTTCCGGTCACACAGGGGATATTACAGTAAATGCGGGCGGCATCGTTGATGTCATCGGCGGAAACACTGCCGAGGGAAGTCTCGGTGGAGGGGAAGGTCGTGTGCACTTTGCCCAGATTGGACATGGTGGCTATCTCTCTGCAGGTGAGCATGCCGGTTCGGTAAACGTAACGGCCGGCGGCGCGGTTGACGTCCTCGGAGGGCGTTCCAGTGACGACAACGGTGAGATCTGGAACCAGGCCAGGATCGGGCATGGCGGGCGCGGGTACACCTGGGGGGCTGACGTTCGTGCGGGTACGCTTGACTCCACCAGTCTGAGCGGCAATACGGACGGGGTGAATGTGAGGGCCGGGGGCGATGTTCGCATCGTCGGTGGACTGGACAGGAGTCAGGCAATGATTGGGCTTGGCGGTCACGAGTGGGACGGGGATCACAGTGGTGATGTTTCGGTTGTGAACACGTCCGGGAATATTCTTCTCCAGGCTGGAGAGCGGGAGCAGACTCCTGCGATCATCGGAAACGGTGGATACGCTGCAGGTGGAAATGTCGATGGGGACATTACCGTGATTTCAGCCGGAACCCTTCAGGCGATTGGGGGAGCCGGTGTCAGTGACTCCTGGGGGAATACCAATGAGGGGCACGAATCTTATGCGCAAATCGGTCACGGTGGCCGGGAGTCCGACGGAAATGCCTCCGGGGATATCGTGGTCCGGATTGCGGAGAATTTTGAACTCATTGCTGGCCAGAACGGTGGATACCGGAACTATGTCCAGATCGGTCACGGCGGTGAGCGAATGAATGGCACGCAATCCGGCCTGATTTCGGTGAAAGCAGGTTCCGGTTTGTCGAGAATTGTTGCTTCACAAGGCCTTCTCACGGAGTACGGGGATGAGTCTTACGCCCAGATTGGGCACGGTGGATATGCTGCATCCGGCGGTAACAAGAGTGGAAACATCGAGGTGATTATCACCGACGGAGGAGGTCTTGACCTTGTTTCGGGAGATAGCGGATCCGGTGGAAATGCCTATGCGCAGATTGGGCATGGCGGAACTTCAATGGCGGGAACGGATGAAGTGTCGGGGAATATCACTGCCATCATCGATGGGGAACTCAGTCTGGAGCGCAACGAAGCACAGACTCAGATCGCTCATCGTGGCGGAACCTTGACACGGCAGGCGGGCGGTGTGCAGAGCGATCTCACGGTAATAGCCGGAACAATCGACACCAATATCAACGGAACGGATGATCTCTTTGTAATCAATGATCAAACCGCTAACAGCCAGGTGCGAAATGTCTGGCTGATGCCCTATTTGAGTAATGATATTGGTGATGTCACCTTCGGTACATCCGGAAGTGGCAGCCTTCATGTCGCGCAGGACATCAACTACAACTCAACCTCCAATCTGACCTTTGTTTCCGGAACGAATTTTCACAGCACCGAGAGAATTCTCAATGAAGACAACGGTAGCACCGGAAATGTGAACATCGTCGCCGGATGGGACGGAACGACCGGGCGTCACACCCTCGATTTCACGGACACTGTTGATTTCGAAATAGTGGAAGGTGACTTTGATATCGCGCCGATTCAGGCGGATGGAATTGCGAATGGTTCTGCGGCGACCTCATTCGGAAACAACAATGGCGTCGCCGTGATCGGCCGGGCTCCTGACGGCACCCGCCAGGGAGACTGGACGGCAGTAGGCTCGGCTCAGGGAGAGACGAATGTCTTTGGTCGTGACGTCCTCGTTGCAGCAGGGCGCCAGGATCCGGCCAACGACTGGAGTGGTGCGGCGCAGATCGGGATGCGCGCTTACACGACGAATTACGATATTACGGGCGACATCCATGTGCAGGCGACCCGCGATGTGTCGATTCTCGCCGGAGATCAGGTCGCTGGTCCGGATAACCCGGGAGCGCGTGAGGCGTTTGCGATGATTGGACATGGCGGAGTGAACCAGAACGCCAGAGCCCGTGATGAAATTTCCGGCACTATCTACGTCGATGCAGGGCGAAATGTAACTGCGACTGCAGGCACGAACCGACGTGCGTTTGTTCAAATTGGTCATGGCGGGGTTACCGGATACAACGCTGCTGAAGAATTGCAGCGCATTGGTGGTGACATCGATGTGCTGGCGAGATCCGGCAATATCGCCTTTACCGGGGGAACCGGCCTGGAAGCTTTTGCTCACCTCGGTCACGGAGGGCGTGATCTTGACCCGGTTGCAAACGTTGCCGGTGGGATCTCCTCCGATATCGTCGCGAGAGCGGGGGGAGACATCTCCTTTGTCGCAGGTACAGGTGGGCTCAACGGAGCCAACGATTCCTATGCGCAGTTGGGGCATGGGGGTGCATTCTCTGATGCCAATAGAGGGACGACGAACGGGTGGTTTGGAGATATCCAGGTTGAAGCGGGCGCTGATGGTAGTGGTTTTACCCAAACCGGTGGGGAAATCGATGTGGTTGGAGGAAGCGAGCACCGGAATTATGCGCAAATTGGCCACGGTGGACGTTCCGTAAAGGGAAGCCATCAGGGACACATGGAAGTCCGGACGAGCAACGGGGCGATTGATGTGGTAGCGGGAACCGGTCTTGATTCAGGGGACACGCAGAATTTTGCCCAGATCGGACATGGGGGATACGATTCGGATGGTGACCTGTCCGGCGATATCGCCGTTCACGCTACCAATGGAGTCACTCTGGATGCGAGCCAGGGGACCCAACAGCACGGGTTCGTGCAGATTGGTCATGGTGGATATGCGTCCTCCGGGACTCACTCCGGTTTCGTGACCGTTACCAATACCGATTCAGGCGATATCACCCTTGCGGGCGGAAGTGGTGCTAATGATCAGGCGGCACAAATTGGTCACGGGGGAGGCTCGAACGGGAATTTTGATCTTTCGGGAAGTATTTCTGTCGTCAACCTCGGGGGAGGGGTGAGCCTTTCTTCCGGCGACGGAAGCTGGCGCGGAGCGATCATTGGTCACGGTGATGCCCACGATGCGCAAACGGGTGGAGCCAGAACCGGTGGTCTCAACGTGTATGCGAACGGCGCGGTGACCCTTGCCGACGGCGGCGGGAATTCCGGTGCTTACATTTCCCACCAGACGAATGCTGGTATCGGTTCGGTTTCCTACGCCGGTTCCGGCATTCAGGCCAACGGCGACAGCGGCTATTCGGTGGTATCGACCGGTGGAATTACTTTCAGCGCGAAACAGCTTAGTGGCCCCGGAAATGCGATTTCCCTTTCCGAAACGATTGGGTCGGCTCTCGCGCAGGGGGACATAGCTCTCGCAAGTGGCGGAGCAACCAGCGACCTCGATCTCGGGGCGATAGATACAACGGGTGCGATTGCAACGGCTCTTTCCAGCTACAACAGCAGCAACGACGTTGTTTTCGCGGCTGGTCGCAATCTCACAGTGGGATTTGGTATGCAGAATGAAGGCGATGGTGACATCGGGCTCATTGCCGGATGGGACTCCGACACGATCGGAGGGCTGACTCCTCCGCAGATGGACGCCCTCGATGCGGAGCCGCACTTTGATCCGGCGAGTGGACTTGCTCTCGGGAGAATTTCGATTCCGGACTTTGGGGTCGCGATTCCGCTACCTGCGAACTGCGCGGAATTTGGCAACAACGGAGGTGACATCGTCCTCGGGAATTCCGGGCAGGCAACACCGGTGCGCATCGGTTCACGTGAAGGAACGACATCTGTTCTCGGTGACTCCGTCACTT
>JAKSBG010000490.1 GCA_022361255.1 Verrucomicrobiales bacterium | reverse complement strand
TATTCAACCAGCCCCTGGTATGTTTGTCCGGCCATGGCATCACAGTAGTCAATGTCGGGGAGGAAGCGGGGAGTCAAATGACAGCCCGGGTCGGCCAACTCAGCCCCTTTCAAATGGAGTGTATTTATTCCCAGTTCCTGCCAGAACCCTCCAAATGCGTGCGTAACTTTCAGGTGCTGGTCCGTGCGAAATGCCGCGATGGAGAGGTTCTCAAAAACCGTCTCGATTGAATTCTGAGCGATGCGCTCCAACTCCTGCTCTTTCGCGGAAACATCCCGAATGACGAAGTAGAGATAACACTGATCATTGCGACGGCGTGTCCGGGTCACACGAGCTTCCACCTTGCTGGCTCCATTTCTTGTCAGTAGAGAGGCGGCGATTCTCATTCCGCTGGTTTTGCCGCCAACGAGAGTATTGAAAGCTTTCTGCGCCTCAGCTCTGTCTGCCAGTGGGATGAAGTCGATCATTGCCTGCCCGACGTAGGAGCCTTTGCTGTGGCCCAGGCCTTTCAGGAACGCACGGTTGTGATACAGAATAGTGAGGTCCTGGTCACAGACTACCATCATATCAGAGGCAACCCGGATCATTCGCTCTCCCCACATTTTTTCCGGGTTTTCGCCCGCAAGACGACTAAGCGAATCCTTCCACCAGGACGGGGTAGGATTCGGCTCGGGCTGACTTGCGCGTACCGGCTTGATGGAAACTTTCTGCGTCTTTTCCATGATCATCTAAATACCTATCAATGAAATTACAATAATTATCATAATAAACAAATGCTTATTCTCGTTTATACTTTGCTGGCAAGATTAGCGGAAATTCTCAACTTGCCGCCTGCCCTGTCTCGACGAAGATAATCGGGATGAACGATTTGCTTCTTGAGAAACTTCACTGGCGATACGCAACCAAACAGTTCGACCCGGACAGGAAAATCTCTGATGACGACTGGGCGACGCTGGAAAAAGCACTCATTCTGACCCCTTCCTCGTATGGCATGCAGCCGTGGAAGTTCTTCGTGATCACGAATCAGGAGCTCAAGGAATCTCTCGTTCCCGCCTCCTACAAACAGGTGCAGGTGGCAGAGTGCTCCCACCTTCTGGTAATCGCGGTCCAAACTTCGATTGACGAATCAGATGTGGACAAGCTCATAGCGGCGACGGCAGAGGCGCAGGAGAAATCCGTCGAATCTCTCGAATTCTACAAAGGACTCATCGTGAAAGATATCGTCGAAGGGCCGCGCTCCAATGATGTTGTCGGATGGGCAAAGTTGCAGGCCTATATCGCTCTCGGCAACTTTATGACCTGCGCGGCTATGCTCGAAATCGACGCCTGCCCGATGGAGGGGTTCGTTCCCGCCATGTACGACGAGGCTTTAGGGCTCAAGGAAAAAGGCTACACTACTGCCGTCCTCTGCCCTGCGGGTTACCGGTCCGGCGAGGACAAATACAGCGTTTCGAAAAAAGTGCGCTACGAGCGCGGGGATCTGATCGAACACATTTCCTGATCCTGCCAACGATAGCGAAACCCCGGAGGGTTCCGCATTCAGATCGCTGTCGCGGCGTTGCCACCGCCTCCGCGACTGGCGATTTACTTTTTCGCAGCCCGCTCCTTCTTAATGCGCTCACGGGCCTGATTCCCGAGTCGGGTCGCATCGTTTGTCGTGCCCTCTTTCAATTCCCTGGTTCGGCGGGCCAGGTAGTCGGATGATATCTCGATTGCCCTGGCACGGTCCTCTCCATCGTAATTCCAGAATTCCTGCACCACTTTCTCGACCTCAGGGTAGTCTTCACCGGTATCACCGACACGCTGACGCAACCGGGCAAGGCGTGATTTCAATTCTTTGACCAAACCGGCATTCGCGGGAGCATCGTAGACGTTCACCGTTTCGTAGGGATCATTCTCCAGATCATACAGCTCCCAGGCCGGGGGGGTTTGGTACCCGCCCTCGTAGTTGCAGGCATAGTAATATATCAGCTTGTGAGTCTTCGTACGAATTCCCACGTGCGCCGGATTGTCGTGGTGCGCCATGTGCATCCAGTATCGGTAGTAGGCTTCCTGCTTCCAGCCCTCCGGCTCATTTCCGGTTTCGCAAATCTCTTTGAAGCTTTTGCCCTGCATGTATTCGGGTGTCTCGACCCCGGCAAACGCAAGCATCGTCGGTGCGTAGTCGACATTCTCGACAATGGCATCCGTCCGGGTGCCCGCTTTGATCGACCCGGGATAGCGCACCAGAAACGGCATACGCATCGACTCTTCGTACATCCAGCGTTTGTCCTGGTAGTCGTGCTCCCCCAACATGAAGCCCTGATCCCCGGTGTAGATGATCACCGTGTTATCCATCTGGCCGGACTCCTCGAGATAGGCGAACAGCCTTCCCAGATTATCGTCGATTCCTTTGACGCAGCGAAGGTAGTTTTTCAGGTAGGCGTTGTAGGAAATCCTTTGAATTTCCTCATCGGTGTAGCTTGCCGGATCGTAGTTCTCCGGGAAATCCTTCGGGAACATCTTCGGCAGATCACCGGCGTAGGATCGACGGGGATTTCGATTCCCGATTGATGTCCCGATGTGAGGGACCAGCTCGCGCTCGTAGCCCAACGTCGCGATGGAGCCAAACTCCGGCTGATTCTCAAGCCACAAGGTTTCCGGCTCGGGGATATCAACGTCCTTCAGGTAGTCGTTGTATCTTTCGGCGTGCTCGAAATAGTCGTGGGGAGCCTTGTAGTGATGCATCAGGAAAAACGGCTTTTCCTCATCACGCTGCTCTTTCAGCCATTTCAGCGTGATGTCGGTAATGGCATCAGAAGAATGGAACCCATCAAAACTGACCACATCTTTGGGCCATCCTTTCTCCCCGCGCACCCGGAATTTCGGATTGTGATAATCCCCCTGCCCCGGCAGAACGGTATAAAAATCGAATGCGGACGGCTCCTCTTTCAGATGCCATTTCCCGATCATTGCGGTTTCGTAGCCCGCTTTGTTCATCTCCATCGCGAGATACTGCCTCTCCCCCTCGATCGATCCGTAGAGATCGTGCACGCCCGCCGTATGGGCGTATTGCCCCGTAATGACACACGCCCGGCTGGGAGCACAGATCGAGTTGGTGCAGAACGCATTTTCAAAAAGAATCCCCTCTTTCGCGAGTCGATCGATGTTCGGGGTGGGATCGAGCTCAGCAAGACGTCCGCCATAGGCACCAATTGCGTGGGCCGTATGGTCGTCCGACATGATGTAGATGATATTCGGACGGTCAGCAGCCAGTCCGCTGTTCATGACCAAAAACGATAAAAAGAAAAAGAGGTGGTTTTTCATTCCTCGATACTCGCTCTCATTATGCAAACCGTATTGTGACAAGCTGACTTTTTTTGGTATTTTTCAGACATGATCAACCAAAATCTAACAAATCTGGACCTGCAGACGAATCTGCTCGCCCGAAGCCTCGGGGAACTTTTTGAGCATCTCCCTGACACATACTTTTTCGTCAAAGACCGGGAAAGCAAATTTCTGCACGCCAACGGCGCGCTTCTTGAGAGGATCGGCTTGCGCCACCTGTCCGAAATTATTGGCACGAGCGATCGCGACCGATACCCGGAGCAGGTTGCGTCTCAGTTAATTCAAAGCGACCGGCAAGTGATCGATTCCGGAGAGCCTTTGATTGATCACGCCGACGTGCTGTACGACCACAACGGCCGCCTCGAGTGGTTTTCAACAACAAAATATCCCGTCCGCTCAGTGGGGGGAGGTATCAGTGGCGTTGCCGGTTTCACACGCAGTTTTTCGAAGTGCTCCCAGCTGACTAATCAGGATCCGGTCGCTGGCAGAGTGATTCATTTCGTTTGCGAAAACCCGACTTGCCAGCTCAGAGTTTCCGAGTTGGCAAAGCGCTTTGGTATCTCCGAACGCCAGTTGCACCGTCAGTTTCTCAAAGTCGTAAAAATGAGTCCCCGTGATTTTATTCTCCGTACGAGAATACAATCCGCAGCTGCAGACCTCCGTTTTACCAGCGAAGCAGTTGCGTCCCTTGCTGACAAATACGGATTCTGTGATCAAAGTTCTTTCACCCGTCAGTTTCGTAGCCATCTCGGAATCACCCCGGCAGCCTACCGTAAACGCACTTAACCAGAAGATGAACAAATCCGACATCGTAGCAATTTTTCGAAGCCAACTTTCCGCGCAATATGAACGAGCCATATCCGGACTGAAGGGCGCAACGGAGGCCGCTACCGGTGACGACACGAGAGCGGAAGGAAAATACGATACGCGGGGGCTCGAGGCATCTTATCTCGCCGCAGGACAGGCCGAACAAGCCGACGAACTCGCCGAGGCCCTGGCAGCTTTCGATGCCTTCGAGTTTCCGGATTTCGACTTTGACGATCCAGTCGCTCCCGGTGCTCTCGTTGAAACGGACCGTGACGGGGAAAGCTTGTGGTTTCTCCTGACTCCGTCAGGAGGGGGCATGACTTGCGCTACAGAAGAGGGAGTTGCCGTGACAACACTCGGACCTTCCGCCCCACTTCGACAAAAGCTTCTCGGAGCAACCGCAGGAGATATCCTGGGTGAAATTTCTGTTCTCGAAGTGATGTAGCCTCTATTGGCAAAGGGGAGAGGCGCCTACGAATTCTCATTCAATTCAGTGAAAGATCGTCCGGCTCATCCGCAACAAGGCGATAATACGGACTGAGGTCACGCAGCAAATCTTTCCACAATCCATCTACCTTTGATAAGTCGATCACCTGGCGGTTCGGTTCGTGAGTGATCCACGATTTTCTTTCCAGCTCATCCTCGAGCTGCCCGACCTCCCATCCGGAATACCCGACAAAGGCCCGGATATGAAAGCCTTCCATCTCATACATCACGGCCTCTGCAGCCGAAAGATGGGTCGAAAATTGCAGCTTCCCGTCGACCTCTGACCATCCCAGAGCGGAAAAGGTCAGATGCTCCTGATTTACCGGTCCCCCCATAAATACGGGGACGTCCTTAAGAGGTTCCCTTTGTTCCGGCGGCAGAGCCTGTTCACTCAGGAGATCTCCAACAACACGACCGATCGGGCGGTTCAGGATATAGCCGAGCGCACCATGCTCATCGTTGTGCTCCGTAAGAAGAAGCACGCTCTGGAAAAATGTCGGCTCCTTCAACTGGGGTACAGCTAGAATCAAATTGCCCTGGAGAGAATCGCTCACGATAAGAGATACGTTTGAAAACGGTTGGTAATTTCACCCTCTTCCAGAATTTCCGCATTGGCAATCCGGAACAGAGCGTGTTCCATTCCCATCATGGAATCCATGACCCGTGATCTGCAAGCCGGAAAAGAACTGACCGAGTCCGGCATTCGCGAAGCAACATCAGCCCTCCTTGACGAGTCTCTTCCGGAGGAGAAAAAAGCCGATTTCCTCGCGGCCCTTGCGCGGAAAGGAGAAACGGCGTTCGAAATTGCCGGATTCGCCAGTGAATTCCTCAACCACGCTGTCGAACCGGAGCTGAATCGCGAGGCGATCAACAAACCTCTCCTAGACGTATGTGGCACCGGAGGCGACAAACTGAATCTGTTCAACGTTTCCACGACCAGCGTTTTCCTTCTTGCCGCCGCAGGCGTTGCGGTCGTGAAGCACGGTAACCGGGGTATCACCTCCAAAAGCGGTGGTGCCGATGCGCTCGAAGCACTCGGTATCCGTATCGACCTACCCGCAGAGGAATTCGGGGGCTGCATTGAGGAGGTAGGCGCCGGTTTTCTTTTTGCCCCGCTCTATCATCCCGCGTTCAAAGCCGTTGTTCCGGTTCGGAAGCTGCTCGCGGAACGGGGACAGCGAACCATTTTCAACATCCTCGGACCGCTCCTGAACCCCGCCCGTCCCGAATACCAGCTCATCGGGGTTTTTGATGAAAATCTGTGTCCGGTATT
>JAKSBG010000451.1 GCA_022361255.1 Verrucomicrobiales bacterium | reverse complement strand
CAATAACAACCCCGCTCCCGGAGCCACCGCATGCCCGAGATTCCAAGTGAGACCGACTCCGGCACTGTAGCGTCCCCGCATTTTTTCGGGAGCGAGTGAGGCTACCCACGCTCCGGCGATGGGAAGACTGATCATTTCCCCGAGGGTGAAAACGATGAGGGCTGCGCCGACAATGAGAAGAGCTGACTCCACTCCGGGAACCGCAAATGCATTGATGCCCATCCCGACACCGCAAAGAAGAAATCCCAGAGCAATCACCGGGGGAGGAAATCTCCGGCGGGTCAATTGGCTGATCGGGATTTCGCAGAACGCAATGATCAAGCCGTTCATCGCCATCAGCCATCCATAGACGGACTTTCCATATCCGAGATCACTCAGCAACCGCGTCACGCTGCTCCCCCACTGGAAGAAAAGAGCGGTCGTGAGAAAATTGGCGAAGAAAAACGCTACGAAATGTCGATTACCTGCCATGTCGCGCAGCGCAACAGACCAGCGGCTCTGTTCCCGGCTGGTTTTCACTCCGTGCGGCAGCATCAGAACGGCAATGACGGCAAACGCTGCCGACGTCACGGCATCACCGACAAAAAGGTAGGCGAAGTTCTTTTCCGCGAGAACGCCACCGGCGGCCATTCCCCCGGCAAATCCGAGATTTACCGCCCACCTGACAACGGCGAAGGCTGTGATCCGGCGCTCTTCCGGAACGACATCGACGAGGAGTGAATTCGATGCGGGATGATACATGCCCTGCGTAATTCCGACGAGAAACGCCGAAACCACGTATTCGGGTATGTCACCGGCCTGCCACATCAGCAGCATGGACACAGCTCCACCGAAAAGGGCGAGGCCCATCGTATTTTTTCTGCCAATGTGATCAGACAGTCTGCCACCGAGCACCATTGCCCCTACGCCGCCGACAGCCATCGACGCAAAAACGACAGCGGTATCCCATGCAGAATACCCGAGGTCTTTGAGGTAGAGAGTAAGAAACGGAACCACGAACGTTCCGAAGCGGTGGATGAAGAGTCCGGCGAAGAGAATCCACACGACACGGGGAAGTGCCCGCAGCTGTTCCAGCAGCGACTCGTTCGCAATCGAATTGGTATCGGAAGTTGTCTTCATGGGCAAAAAAAAGCCCCACAAGCGAAATCGCATGTGGGGCCGAATGGTTGGATGGTAAAAAATTTTCTATCCCGTTACATTTCCCCGCGCGACGCCACAACCATGAAACCCTTCCAGCTGGAGGCCGGACGGTTTTCGATCAGTAGGCGATATTTCTGGAGAAACATGTGCCTTAGACTCAACCTCTTCTCCGGATTCGCAAGCAGAAATCCTCAGCGCTTCCGGTGCCGGTCAATCCAGTCCCGCATGGCACGCTCTGTCGCATCCAGCTTTTCCCGAAGGGCAAACGGTGACAAAACTGAACCGCCGGCCCCAATCACGATATCCTGCTCGGCCCGATCGTCGGTTGCCACGGTGATGTCGTATTCTTTCGCATACCGAATTGCGAGGCGCTCGATTATATCATCGGCCGTGTTCGCATCGCCGGTATAGAAAATCTGCAGACCGCTCTCGCGACGTTCCTCCTGAGTGGTCGCTCCCCGTCCGTCAAAAACGATCACGACGCGGTCGCCGCTGAAATCCCGATACGATTCCAAGCGCGAAATCAGTTCTGCGTGGGCACTCCCCCTGCGCTTTCGGTGCAGGG
The DNA here is from genome assembly GCA_022361255.1 of Verrucomicrobiales bacterium. Lineage (GTDB taxonomy): Bacteria > Verrucomicrobiota > Verrucomicrobiia > Verrucomicrobiales > DEV007 > Arctic95D-9. The sequence continues at coordinate 39,307 of JAKSBG010000451.1, read as the reverse complement.
CAAGGAGATCATCCCAGGCGTGGATGATATTGTTTCCATCCACCAACAAAAATGACGGTTGGGATGTATCCATCTCCAACCGTCATCAAAAAGTTATCAGGAACAAACGTCCCCACTGACAAAGGATTACTCCTCTTCGTCGGAATCAGCCTTCTTTTCCGCAGCTTTTTTACTCGCTGCTTTCTTGGTGGCTGCTTTCTTTTTCGCTGCCTTTTTCTTAGCTGCAGCCTTCTTCTTCGGAGCAGCTTTCTTTTTGGGAGCCTCCTCTTCGGGAGCGGCTGCTTCGGCGTCGGTTTTCACTTCTTCCTCGACCGGCTCTTCCTTCTCAGGCTTGGCTTCCTTTTTCGGAGCTGTCTTCTTCGGCGCTTTCTTGCTCAAGGCAATACGAGCCTTCACGGCTTCCTTCTTCCGCTTGATGTAACGTTCGCGGCGACGGCGCTTTTCGACTTTGTTATGCTGCTTACCCATAATGTGTAATCCCTGCTTCGGGCAGGGCGGGTAAATAAGAGGCACATTTCCCCGGTGGCAAGTGGAAATCCGGGCATTCACACGGCTTCCCGAATCAGGAAAAATCACAGCTCCGGGCGGAAACGATAGCCATACTCGCGGATTGTTTCGATCCACTCGCCGTGACGGGTTTCGATTACCTTTCGCAATTGCGTCACGAATCGATCGATGCTTCTCATCGTGACGCGGCAGTCATGTCCCCAGACTTCGTCCATGATTCGTTCACGACTCAGGGCGGTCCCTCTTTTTTCGAGGAGAAAAGACAGAAGCTCATACTCCTTCGGGGAAAGCTTGACCGGTCCCGTCTCCTCATCCCGCAGTTTTCTAGAAGCGGTATCGAGAAAAAACCGCCCGAAGCGGTTGCTATCCCCGGCCGTGGCGGATCTCTCGTTCGCGGCCCGCCTCAGGACTGCCTCAATTCTCGCGAGCAGCTCACGAATGCTGAAGGGCTTGGTCATGTAGTCGTCCGCCCCGAGCCCCAAACCGAGGAGGAGATCAGATTCCTCGTTTCTGGCAGTCAGGAAAATAATCGGTGTCCGGCAATTCTCACCTCTCAGGTAGCGACAGACCTCGTATCCGTTGACCTTCGGGATCATAACATCGAGCACGATGAGATCGAATTCCTCCCGCAAAGCGAGGTCAGAAGCGCGTTCCCCGTCCATTGCGGTTTCGACTCGATATCCGCGATTTCGGAAGTTATCCGAAACCCCGCGCAGGAGCGTGGGATCATCTTCGACCAGGAGAATTCGATGTCCGTTTTTCATTTTTCAAACTCCTCTCTTCCCGGCACAGGGAATGGAAAACACAAATTTCGCTCCGCCACCTTCCGCAGCCTCTTCCACGGAAATACTGCCCCGGAGCAATCGTGCAAACTGACGGCAAATGGCCAATCCGAGTCCGACTCCGCTTTTGCCCCGGCTCAACTCGGCATCGCCCTGATAAAACTTCCGGAAGATTGCTTTTCTTTCCGATCGCTCCACGCCCTGCCCCGAATCGGTCACGGCGATCTCAATTCTTCCGCCGGCATCATTCACCTGAACGTGGCAGCCCGGCGGTTCACCACCATATTTCAGCGCGTTCTCAATGAGATTCTCGAGAACCAGTTTCACCGCCTGTGGATCTGTTTCGACCCGCAGGTCATTTTCACAATCCATCGTGAGGCTTCCCCCTTCCGCCGCAAATCGCGGCTCTAATAAAGACACCTGTTCACGCAGCAGGCGTGAAAGAGAAAAGCTCTTCCGCGCGATACTCACCTGCCCCTGTTCCAGCCGGCTGTATGTCAGAAACTGATCCGCCAGCTCTGTCATTCTCTCATTTTCTTTTCCGATCAGGCGGAGGTAATCAAGGGAGGTCTCCCGGTCGACCATGCCGTCCTCCAAGGTCTCGATGAGGACTCGCGAAGCAGCAACCGGGGTCTTGATCTCGTGCGAAATCGTCGTGAGCAAATCGCTGCGCAGCTCATCCACGCGCAGTCTCCGGTGAACCGTAAACCAGACACCACCCGCGACCAGCAACACGCCGGCGAGAATTCCGATGACGTGACCGACCGTCAGTTTGCGCTGTTCATCACGCTGGTCAGGGAGACCCGGCACTTCTTTGATAAAAATCATCCAGTCACGAAAGGCTCCTCCGTCAATGCGGTGAACAACGGGATATATCGCAAGCGGATTCACTTTCATCGCAGCTGCCTCCTCCGGAGATTTGACTATCAGTTCGACTTCCGAGCCGAAAACGCGGTCCAAATGTTCCGTCAAATTCCGTGCGTTTACTTTCTCCTGCCCGGTTGAATAACGGTCCGCGATGCGCGCCAGCTGACTGCGATAGGTGTTTCCCATTTCAGCCGCAACAAAAGCGCGATCGCGAATCGCGTTCTGGATCATCATTTGAATCAAGAGGCCACTGGGTATGAGCGGAAGCAAAGCCAGCAACACGATGAGCCACCTCACCTGTCGCCGACTGAGCCATAACCCGCTTTTCACCATGACAGACTATCAAATTTCCGATGAACAGAAAACAACACACTACAAATAAAACGATCTACTCACTGTCGGGTTCGAGCAGCTCCACATCCTCCCCCATGTATTCGACATCGAGTGCATTTTCCTCGGGGTAGCCTTCGCGGGGAATGTATTTCGGCCCTTTCCGATCACCCCGCAAGCGAACCGCCGCGGCACTTCCGCCGACGTAGGCGACAATTGCTTTTCTGCCCTCCCAGCAGCCCCCTTTCTCTCCGGGCTCGACGACATATTTTCCGGATCCGTCAGTGCCATCGACAACGAGCGGCCAGTTGGAGCGACTCGTGTCAGTTAAACCGGCAACGTAGGCAAAGTGATTTTCCCCCGGCTGGAGAATATCATCCACCTCATCAATCCGGTTGTCGGCCCGACTCCCGTGATTGGACCGGCCCACCACGAAAATAGACTCCGTATCGATGTAATCCGGGACGAGGTCGCGGAAAGCGTCGTTCGAAGAACTGATCGGCTCACCTTCGAAGGTTTCCCCGACCGGGAAATTGCCGTCGTTGTCAGTTGCCCACGATCGGAGCCCCATCGCGATGCTGCGGGCATCCGCCGTCGAGCGCGCCATCTGGGCATTCACCATCGCCATCTTGATGCCGGGAAAGGCTACCGTGGTCAAGACCGCCATGATGGCGACGACTGTCATCATTTCGATCAGCGTGAAGGCGCGGACCGGTTTGCTATATCTTCTTCTAAGGATCATTGTAAGGTTGGGTTCGAATTTCTTCGATGCCGACCTCCTGCCGACATCGCTCACGATCCTCGGAAGCGTTTGTTACCGATTTGTTACCGTTCCGTTCCGACCTTATGAAAAATCCGGAAGAATCCCCGTGGACCACGCACCGGACCCGAACCACCTACGACAATCCCTGGATTTCCGTGAGTGAAAGCGACGTCACAAATCCGGGAGGCGGAGAAGGGATCTATGGCGTCGTTCACTTCAAAACGCGCGCGATCGGCGTCGTGCCTCTCGATGAAGAGGGCAACACCTGGCTTGTCGGGCAGTATCGCTACGCTCTCAGCAACTATGAATGGGAAATCATCGAGGGCGGCTGTCCACAGGGGGAAGAGCCGGTCGAGGCAGCCCTTCGCGAGCTCAAAGAGGAAACCGGTCTCGTCGCCGAAAGATGCGAAGTCCTGATGGACAATCTGGCCCTTTCCAATTCCGTGACCGACGAGCGGGCAACCATTTTCGTCGCCACCGGCCTCACCCAGGCGGAGGCCTCCCCGGAAGAATGTGAGAAACTGGAAGTCCGCAAGCTACCGCTCGTGGAAGCAATCGAGATGGTTCACAAAGGCATCATTACTGACTCGGTTTCCGTGATCGCCCTTCTCAAGCTGGATGCGGATCGCAAGTGAGTGAATTCGAGGGGGAACCGTGGAGATCATTTCATTCCGGAAAATTCCCACTCACGGAAATTTGTTTTACAAAGTGTTTACATAGTAAATCAAATCTGCTAAAAGGGATTTCATGAAAAATCGCAGCCCTTTATCGTCAGCCCCCGTTCCTTCCCGCTCCGCTTTCACCCTCATGGAGCTGCTCGTCGTCATGGCGATCATCGCAATCCTCACCGCGCTCATGATTCCCGGATCCCGCAAAGTGATGGAGAACGTGAAAAAAAATCGCGCTCACCACACCGCGATGAATTTGAAAAATGCGATTCACACCTACCACACCGAATACCGGAGACTCCCCGTCAGCCCCTCGCTCGCTGCAGAAAAAGAAATTCACCTCGTGTCCAACCGCGAACTGATGGATGTGCTCTGCGCCTCCCCTGCTGAAACCGGGAAAAACGGATTGAACACCCGGAAAATCGTTTTCTTTACTGACAGGACTGCCCGTCCGATGGGAAATGGAAAATACCACAGTGGCGTCCGCATTGACTCAGACGGCAGTGCAGAACTCTACGATCCCTGGGGCCAGAATTATTACGTCGTGCTCGATGGTGATGGAAATAGCCGTCTCAAGAAACCGTCCTGGGATGAAAAGACAGACTCCGCCGAAATCACCGATCCGATCATCGTTTGGAGCCCGGGTCCGGATAAGGAATCCGCAAAAGGCAATGACAACGTGAAGACCTGGTAGTGACCCGACAACCGCCTTCGCGGATCATTCCAACCTTGCCCGCCACCGGTTGACTTGGTATTTCGTCAGGCATGATGAAACGCCTGACGTGCTCACTCAGTTGCATCGCTGCAACCTTCTTATTCAGCTCCCTGTTCGCTGCTCCCCCGGAATTTCAATGGAGTGAAAAAGAAATCGACCAGATCGAAATCGGATACGGGCTCGCTCTCACTGATGTCGACGGGGACAAAGACATCGATATTCTTCTCGCCGACAAGAGCACCGTTCAATGGTACGAAAATCCGACCTGGGAGAAACACGTCATCGCTGAAAAACTGACCCTGCGCGACAATGTCTGCATCGCCGCCCGCGATATTGACGGGGATGGAAAATGCGAAATCGCGGTCGGAGGACAGTGGAACTTCCGCGAAACTCTGAAGGACGGAGCCGTGCACTACCTCGTCGCTCCGAAAGACCGGAAGCAGAAATGGAAGCCGGTGAAGCTCTACAACGATCCCAGCACCCATCGCATGCACTGGATCGCAGGACCGGACAACACATTCTCCCTCGCCGTTAAACCGCTCCGCGGAAAAGGTTCTGTCGACGGCATCGGTCCGGGACTCCGCATTCTCAACTACCTCATGCCGGAGGATCCTGCTGACGAGTGGGAAACCGAAGTAATCAGCGACTTTCTCCACCTCTCCCACAATTTTCATCCGGTAAACTGGGACGAAGATCCCGAAGAGGAACTCATCGTCGCTGCCAAAGAGGGCGTCTGGCATCATGACAGGGTCGATGGAAAGTGGGAAACCCGCCAGCTCACCAAAGACTTCGCCGGTGAAGTGCGCGACGGAAAACTTCCGAATGGAAAACGATTTATCGCCACCGTGGAGCCGATGCATGGCTCATCCTGCGCCGCCCATGCAGAAACCGAAACAGGACTGTGGAAGCGGCTCTCCGTGCTCGACGACGCCATCAAAGACGGTCACGCCGTAGCGGTCGCTGATTTTCTGGGAACAGGATCGGATCAAATCATCGTCGGCTGGCGTGCAATGCACCCGAAAGACGTGCCCGGAGGGCCCGGAATCAAACTCTTCACCCCCGCGAACGACGACGGGACTGAATGGCACGAGAAACAGATCTCCGGAGATGAAGTCGCCGTTGAGGATATCAAAGTCGCCGACCTCAATGGCGACGGAAAGATCGACATCGTCGCAGCGGCGCGGCAGACGAAAAACCTGCGAATCTTTTTCAACGAATCGTGAAGGGGAAATTTCCGAAAATAACAGTGACAGGTCTCTTCATTGCAGGCTCCTGTTTTGCGTCCTGTGCCAGGCAGGAGAAAGTCCCGGAACCGGCTCCACCTCCTCCGCCGCCCAAAAGGGCGAAACCAAAACTCGTCATCGTTGATGAAGAAGTGGCGCTGAAGAAAGAACCTCCTGCAAAACCGGCAATCAACTACCACCCGGGCGAAAGTTACCAGGGCATGTGGAACTACGACCGGAGAAACTTCAGCATCAAAATGAAGGTGACATCCGTCGAGCCTGACAAACGAACCATTTCTGTCGAGCTGACCTCTCCCGATGTGGATTCGGAACCGAAAGTCTACCGCGGAGCGGTCGGAGACGACGGCAGGAAGTTTACCATCACCGGAATCGCCGGGACCGGAACCGAACTGGAACAAGTTGATGGTTATCACATCAATGACCTGCTCGATCGCGACGGCACTGCGGTGCTCACATTCGACGATTGCGGCGGACGACAGTTGCGTGGCACTGCCGAAAACGGATCCAATCTGTATTTCTGGTCCAGGCCGGTTCGGGAAACAGAGTGAATTGTCGAATCAATTCCGGCTTGCGGCGATCCTCTCGCTGCCATCTCACCTCCCCCCGAGCCACCGGGACAATACGGTTACATTCTTCGAAAACTCTTCGCTGCTGAGATACTGGTCCCCGGGCTGGAATTTTGCCTGACCAACCAGCAGCTCCCCGTCATAAACGGAAACCCAACGTCCGGTTGCATCGAGACCTTTCAGAATCGATTCCACATTGGCTTCACTCAGGTCCAACGGATCGAGAAGTGGCTCGAGCGGTTTCCCCGCCACGACGGCGCGGTAGGCGTTCTTAATCAAGTCGAGGCGGGACTCATTTTGCCAACCGTAGTGTTTTGGCAAATTCGAATCGTCATTGGTGAGCGTATAGACATCCCCCCTTCTCTCCATGTAGAGAGGTTTGTTGTTCTCCAGCTCGTAGTAGCGTGCCATTCGGCCATCGGGCAACAAAGAAGACTCCAGGTATTTCACTGCGGGAACAATCGGCTCGAGAAACTTCTTATCACCGGTGTATTCGGCAATGCGGAGAAGCGACAGCATGACGTCCTCCGACTCCCGTCCACTGATCGCCGGAGGCTCGAATTTCCGTGCCCAGATGGGATACATGTCAGGGCCATATTGCTGCGCCCACGCCGGCTGCGGTTCGGGCAACTGAGCGAGCATGAGAAAACCACCGAGCTTTTTGAGCGCTTCTTTATATCTGTCATCGCCATAAACTTCGTGCGCCGTGATGAGCAACTCTGTCACTGATCCGGCGACGCCGTCATTCAGCGTAAACTGATCCCAGTATTCCTTGATCCTACCCTCCGTTCTCCAATCGTAGTCAGGGAAGGCTGCCTTTTTCGCCTGAACCGGCGGAACCTTTCCAGTCCAGATCTGGGGGAAGGCCCCGTTGGAAAACTGCGCATCCAGAATGCCGGCCAGACCATGCTCGACGGCATCGTGTATCGCCGCGTTTTTTTGCTGAAGCGCCTCATCGAGCCGGATCAGAAAACGCAACGCATCCTGCGAAATCTGATCGTCGAGAGTCGATTGATTTTTTCCCCGCCCTTTCCCGTTTCGATATTGATCAACCCGGGGGCCCGCGGGATCAAATTCGATCTGATTTCTCCACCCTCCCGATTCGAGTTGGCCATATGCAAGCGCCTCTCCTGCTGCAACAGCCGCATCGAGATGCAACTGATCCCCCGTCGTCCGCCACGCCTCCAGAAAGGCCAGCCCCACCGTGGGCGTCCCGGGAGGCTGCACCCAAATTTCCGTGGCACGGGCCTCCCCCTCACCAAGTCGACGCGCGAGGTCCGGAGAATAAAAATACACGTATCCTCCGTGCCGGGCGACGGTCTGAGAGAAAAACGTCACCGCCTTTTGCAAGGCCGACTCCACTTCCGTTTTCGTCGGAGCCGAAAATGCAATATCGGAGAAAAGCAACACACCCGCGGCAGCAAACGCCAGATCTCTGCCCCGGTTTAAAGTCAATTCAGTCCTGTTTGCGGATGCACCAGAGAGCTTCATGAGTCCGAATATAGAGATCTCTGCCTGCGACGGCGATAGAAGAATTCGTTTCTTCCCGGAGGTCAGCCTGCCCGACAACCTCGAACTTTTCCGGGTTTGCTTTAAAAATCACCGTATCACCGGCCTGGCTCAAAGAATAAATCAGATCTCCTACAAGGATGAATGATCCCCACGATTTTCCCGCTCCGGGAAGCCGGTCTTTCCAGATTGTTTTTCCCGTTTTCATGTCGTCGCAGTAAACCACGCCGCCCGAGTTCTGGTAGTAGAGCTTTCCATCCTTCGCCACTCCACTTCCGATGCCCCCGTTGTGACGGACCTCCTGCCAGAGCCGGTGCGTTTCCGTAACATCTCCGTTGCCTCCGACCTTCACCCCGATGGAGTTCCCGTAGTAGCCCCCCATCGCGACGACGACGCCGTCATCGTAGACAGGTGAGGTGTAAACGAGAGGATTGAGCCCGCCCGCCGTCCAAAGCACTTCGCCTGTCGCCGGATCAAAGGCTTTCATCTCCAGCGGAAAACTCATGATCAGCTCGCGGCGTTCTCCGGTATCAACCAGGATTGGCGTGCTGAACGTCCCGATGACACCCTCCGCGGGGCGTTCTCGAAAGCCGTCGGTCCTCTCCGCAGGTTTCCAGACCGGCTCATCCCATTTCCAAACGGTTTCACCGGTAGCTTTATCGATCCCGTAGAGGACCGCATTTTTCGACGGTCCGTGGTAGTGAATCACCAGATCATCAATCAATACCGGTGAGCTCGAATTTCCCCAGGTGTGATCTATCGCTCCCAGGTCACGCTTCCATAGCTCGTTTCCATCATGGTCATAGCAGACCAAACCGGCGGAGCCGAAAGAGACAACAACCCTCCCCTCTTCGACTGCCGGAGAAGCAGAACAGAAGTGATTGGTCCGGTGCGAGCGCTCCTCTTTTTCATAAACAAGCCCCTTCTCCCAGATCAGGTCTCCGGACTTCCGGTCGAAGCAGAACAGATTTCTGCTTTTGGTAGAGCTGTCAGGCTGAGTGACAAAAATCCGGTCCCCGAAGACAACCGGTGTCGAGTTTCCCGGCTCGGGAAGTTCGGCACGCCAGACCACGTTTTTCTCCTTGTCCCATTCCGTCGGCAACCCACTTGCATCCGACTTTCCGGAACCGAGAACGTCCCCCCTCCACGCAGGCCAGGAATTGGCTGATGCACTGATGCAGATGGCGAAAACCAGGACGAAGGACAGGAACAGTTGCTTCATGACTCAGAGTAAAATCGGTCAGGCAATATCTATCAATGAAAACCGGATCACGGAATCGGGGAACCACTACGCATCTTCGCAATGGCTTTTCCGTTTCGAATTCCGCCCAACCGTGCTATCAAACCCGCAACATGAGTGCAGAAGCAAAAATCACAGAACTCGGTCTCGAACTACCACCGGCACCACCAAAAGGTGGTGTCTACAAACCAGTCGTTATCGTGAACAATCTCGCCTATCTCTCGGGACACGGCCCCTACCAGAGCAACGGAACCTACCTGACAGGTCGGCTCGGCGAAGACCTCACCCTCGAGCAGGGGCAGGCTGCCGCCCGGCAGACCGGACTGGCTCTTCTCGCGACGATGAAAGCCGAGCTTGGATCACTCGACCGGGTCAAGCGGGTGATCAAGACTCTCGCGCTCGTAAACAGCACGGATGACTTTGCGGAGCAACCACAAACCATCAACGGATACAGCGAACTGTTCGCCGAAGTTTTCGGAGACGCCGGAATCGGGGCCCGCAGCGCGCTGGGAACAAACGTTCTCCCCGGCAATATCCCCGTCGAAATCGAAGTGATCGTCGAAGTGGAATCGTGATAGAAGCAATCAAACTCTGTTGGGTGTCGGATCCAACAGGGTCAGGTCTGCGAGGCAACAGGGTTCAGTCCGCTTTCCGCGCCTACCCTACTCCATCGGAAACTTTGCCAGCTTTTCGGCAATTTCCCCGGCACGCTTTTGGCCCTCTTCATCGAGGTCCGTGAGCGGATACACGAAAGTCTTTCCGCCCTTTTCAAAGAGACCTTTGCCGTCTTTCACCGCAACGAGGCGGGCATACATCTTTTTCCCGTCGGCATTGATCCACTCCTGCTCCATTCCCCAGAGTGGCTTTGCGACGGTGAGATAAGGGATCTCTTTTACCGCGATCCCCATATTGAAGGTGTAAGTCTGACGTCGATGCGCGACGATTTCGATTTCCGCACCGACAGCCTGCGGAACCGAAGTGGGAATGTCGCGGATGAAAACGAGTCCGGATTTCGGAACGACGGCGCCCTCTTTGAATTCATAGGGGATCTCTTCATCGCCGAGGCTGATCTGCACGATGTGCCCACCCTCCTCCACGACGTGGAAGATCGATCCCTTTACCAGATAGGCTTCGTATTTGGCATTCTGAATCGCGAGCGGGAACTTCGCTTTGATCGCGGAAAGCTGTCCGGCACTTAACTCAGCCCAGGGTAGAATGACAATCTCCCCTTCCTCCGTCTTGAAAGCTGCTCCCCCGGGCGCAGCATCCACCATCTCTGCGTTCACGTAGGTTTTCCCGGCGACGGTAATGGTCTCCCCCGCGTGTGCGAACGGACCGGTAGAACTGAGGGCCAGAAAAATGCCGGCGCAGAAACTCCACCGAAGGAAAATCATATCGGAAGAAAAGGAAATCAGTTCGACGGCGCAAACTGCCCGCCGGCCTCGGAAGCGGAAGCGGCACGAAGAAACTTTTTCTGAACAATTCCCTCGGTTCCGTTGGAGAGACGAACGCCGACCCAGTTTTCACCGGGTTTGGTCATCTGGACCACCATTCCCGCCGGGATCGCCCGAATCTCGGACTGCATCTGGTTTTCCCCGTATACCATCATTTGAGCGGTGCCGGTGGTGACGTAATAACTGTTCCCGGAACTGTTGACTGTTGTCGTCGCAGGAACGGAAACCCCGCCGCCGCTTCCCTTGTCCCGTGATCTCGCAGCAGGACGCGGGAAAGAGAAACCGCGGGAAGGTTTCTCCGCTTCCATTCCCGGAAGCTGAACCGAACCGGTCGAAGACGGGGTCATCTGAGAATCGCTCGCCACATCAGCTGCGGTATAGGAGCCACTCAAGCTTCCTCCGGTAGGTGTCTGTGAAGTCGAGCCGGCAGGAAAAAGGCTCGCATCGATACCGGGGGCTGGCGCTGCTTCTTTTTTCTTTCCGAAGCTGAAAAGTCCTCCCCCCGAACCTCCGGCACTTCCTGAAGCCCGGCTGCCACTCGATTTCAACTTCGAGAAAAATCCGCCTCCGGAATTCTGATTGTTGGTATCGGGAAGGTTATCGGAAAACGAAACCTGCTGCACCTGTGAAGTGTTTGCCGGCGGAGGAGACGAGGGCGCAGCTGCCTGTGCTCCGGAATTTACGGGCGAGTTCCCGTCAACCAGCGCCGCTCCTGAAATCCGCGGAATCACCCCGGGTTTCGCCTGCGAAGTCTGCGCAGCGGGAGCGGGCGCAGACGAATTTCCCTGCGCAAACTGGGGTTCCGCTGACGACGCATCGATCGGCTCCTCCGGACGGCTTCTTCCAATCTTCGGCGGGCGCAGCTTGCTGAAAAAGCCTCCTCCACCACTGCTGCCCGGTTCCGAGGCAACAGCCATATTGGGATCCACATAGCCCGGCGCCGAAGCCTGCTGCGAGGGCTGGGGTTCCGCATCCATCATTGCTTCCATCAGTCCGGGAACGTGTGTCTCGAATTTTTCTTTCTTAAAGGGATTCAATTTCACTTTTCCAAAGGGGCCAAAGCCGGGTTCCTTCACCGCCTGTTCCTGTGCAGCCAACTGACGTTCCTCTTCGATAAGCGACGTGATAAACGGATCCGGCACATTTCTTTCGACCCGGACACCGCCGTTCTGACTCCAGCTCGACATGTCGTTGGCGGAAACTTTTCGAACCTGCGCGGAAGTCCTTTCCCACTTCATTCGTTCCGCCATCTGCCGTTTGATGGCCTTTTCCTCCCGCGCCTGCTGCAGGACTCGATCCTGATTCTGTTCATCGATCGTGCGATCAGCAGTTCGCGCCATCGAAGCCGCCACGGCTTCTCCCTGCGCTGCCTGCGCACTTGAGCGGATTTCCATCATCTGGAACTGGCGGGCCGTCGTCGCATTTGTCGAGCTCGTCGACATGCCGGCGGATGCCGCAGCATTTGCGGGATAGGCGGCGGCCGCTGGAGCCTGCGCAGCTGCCCGTTCTGCCAGAAGCAGGACAGAGACAAGGGGCAATAGATGTACGGTGATGGATGGGAAAGATAGATTCCCGAAAATGGCCGGGTTAATCCTGCGGACTTTGTCAGTCATGATTATCGAAGTTGAAAATCTTTTTTGAATTTTAACCCCAGCAAAGGGTTTCGTCCATCAAGAGAATAAATTTTTGATTAATGATTATGAATTTTATGGAAATACACAATCGGCGGTCTCCGAAGCCCTGCTCGAGACTTCATCTGTATCTCTAACGCATTTGCGTTTACACAAATTAGAGAATTTGATATTCTCGGGGAAAGACAGAAAGGAGTAGCGTCTTACCGCCGGATTTCCGGAAATTCAGGCGCAAACGGCTGCTCCGCTCGCCTCCCCCGGGGAATCGCCCGGGCACGATAGAAAACCCAACCCTGAAGCCTCGAAAATGAATACCCGACCCATTCTCTGTTCCCTCCTCGCCATTGTCTGCAGCCTCGGCTTTCAGCTGGCTCACTCCCAGCAATCTGTTCAGGCGGTGTTTAACGACGGAGTCCGTCTTTACAACCAGCAGAAATACGAAGAAGCCCTCCGAAATTTCGAACGAATTCTGCAGGTCAAAGCCTCCCATGTTTATGCCCGCAGCTACGCCGCCAAATGCAAAACCGCTCTCGCTGCCGGTATCGGAAAGAAAAATGACCTCGAAGGACAGCTCTCCAAGGTAATCGTCCCGCAAATTGAACTGAAGGATGCCCCCATCGGAGACGTTCTCGATTTCCTCGCTGACAAAACAGAGGAACTGACCGGCGGCAAGCTTGTCACGAATTTCATCTATCGCGGAACACCGGAGCAGCGGGAAAGCACTACGATTTCCCTGAGCCTTCGCTCCGTTCCGATGACAGAAGTCGTCAAATACGTGAGCCAACTGAGCCGGTCCCGCCTTCGCTACGAAGAGCACGCTGTCGTGATCGATCCAAACGGATCTGCTTCAACCACGATTTCGAATGAAGAGCTTCTTCTGAAGAAAGCCCAGGAGCAGGCGGGGCGTAAAAACCCGTTTCTGCAGCAGGAGAAGCCAAAAAGCACCAACCCCTTCGAGTAAGGAAGACCTCCCTTTGCCCGAACCTTTCCCTTCCTCCCGGAACAACTTTCGTTGAGCGGTCCAGTCGCAGTCATTACCGGAGGACGGGGAGATCTGGCTACAGCAGTAGCGGAACTTCTCCGCGCCGACGGATATATTGTGGAAACGCCGGGGCGTGACGAGCTCGATGTCCGCGATGCGGAGACCGTGGAGAACTGGTTTTCGTGTTGCGAAAGAATTGATCTTCTCATCAACAATGCCGGGATCACCGGTGACGGCCTTCTTGCCCGCCAGAGTCCGGATGACTGGGCAGACGTGATCGACACAAATCTGAAGGGTACTCAGCTCTGCTCTCAGCACGCAGCGGTCGCCATGATGCGGCAGCGCGACGGACACATCTTGAATATCGGCTCTTACTCGGCCCTGCACCCACCGGTTGGCCAGACTGCCTATGCCGCGTCCAAAGCCGGACTCATTGGCCTGACAAAGAGCTATGCAAAGGAGCTCGGGAAAAGAAACATTCGGTGCAATTGCATTCTCCCCGGTTTCCTGGAAACGAAGATGACTGCCGGCGTTTCGGAAGCGACCAGAGAGGCTGCCCTCACACGGCATGCGCTCGGCCGGTTCAATACCGTAGAAGCCGCAGCAGGTTTCATCGTTTTCCTCGCCCGATCTGAGCACATTTCCGGCCAGGTCTTTCAGTTGGATTCGCGGGCCTAGGAATCGAGGGGACCTTCGCTGGTTCGAACCCACTCGCCCCTCCTCTTCTTTTGCTTCGCAAAAATGGTCGGGCGAGGCGCCCCCGGACGACTGGATTGATCGGCATTCTTCGAACGCCGGTCGTGCTTTACGCAGCCGCGTTGCGGCTGAATTTTGCGATCCCTGTCGGGACGGGGCACGCGAACCGCTTCGCTGGTTCGAACCCACTCGCCCCTCCTCTTCTTTTGCTTCGCAAAAATGGTCGGGACGACTGGATTCGAACCAGCGACCCCCACAACCCCATTGTGGTGCGCTACCAAACTGCGCCACGTCCCGTTATTCGACCATTTTCCCTCTCCGCCGGAGCGAATGGGGGCGCTAAAATCCATGAGATTCCGGGGAAATCAAGCAGGTATTTCACGGGCATTTGCTCCAGCAAGCGGTCCACTTCCCTCCCGGTAAAAAAAGCACTTCATTCGCTTATCTGACCTGTTCGCATATTATGGTAATTATGATTTTTATATTTTTTCTTTGCGAGATTGTCTTATTCGGGTTACCTTTTCCAGAACACAAACAGTTTGGGTGCTTGAAACACATCCAATCCCGCTGAAGGCCCCAATCCTGAAGCACACAAAACCGGAGCAGAACGCAGCCATTCTGTGGATCGCCCGGAGACCGAGAAATAGCCACAATGAAGCTCTTTGCAGCCATTCTTGCTGTCGGCACGCTCTTCTGCGCGAGCCTGAAAGCAGGACAGTTCGGAACCGGCTTCGCCGTCAGTCCGAAGGGATTCATTATTACATGCTTTCATGTAGTAAGGGACGCGGAGCGCGTGATTGTTCACACTCCGGGAGGACATATGCCTGCCATTATCGTTGCTCTCGATCCTGCAAACGATTTAGCTGTTTTGAAAATCAATGAATGGAGCGGACGCCATCTGGGTCTGGGCAACATCTCCGAAGTGCACCTGACATCCAACATCATCGCCGCCGGTTTTCCCGACCCCAAGATTCTTGGGAAAAACCCGAAGATCTCCACCGGTACGGTGAACGCTTTATCCGGCGTTCGCGACGACCCCCGCCTCCTGCAATTCTCTGCCCCTGTCCAACCCGGAAATTCAGGGGGGCCGGTTATCGCCCAGTCAGGACGAGTTGTCGGGGTCGTGGTCTCCGGCCTCAACTCGCTCGATCGAATGAAGCGTGGGGGATACCTGCCCCAGTCAGTGAATTTTGCCGTGAAAACGGAGCTCATTGTCCCTCTCCTGGAACACTGCGATGTGAAAATCCCCAGGTTTTCCACCCGCACAAAAGATCGCCAGAAACAGATCGCACGGACTTTGAACTCGATCGTGCTGATTGAAAGCATGGCGAAAGGGGAAACAATGGTTCCGATACCGCATCACGCTCCCACACAGGTCAGACCAATGCCGGTGCGACAACCGGCGGCAACTGCCCCGGCCTTCGCTCAGGTGGCACTACCTCCACGGAGAATTCCCTGGGTTTTCCCGGATTCCCATGCGAGAGCGCTCTCCGCTTCCGAGGTGAGAACCCTGCAGCCCCACGCGCTTTGGCGGGCCAGAAACGAGATTTATCTGCGACGCGGCTTTCAATTCACGACACCGGAAGGGCAACACTTTGCCAGTGAGTACGGAGCTGCCTACCGCCCCAGAACCGCATCCGTAGAACAGGTTCAAGATCAGCTCACCCCTGTTGAAATCGCCAACCTCCAGCTCATCGCAGCTCAGGAACAGGCAATTTCGCGCTAAAAAGTGCCGTCAGAGACTCTCGCATTTTCCCTGCTCACGGGTATAATCGCAGAGTGCCGAAACACACACATTCTCCCGGGGAGCGATGGTATCTCCGGACGCCTCGGATCATCTTTCGATGGCTGCTTCGCTTTCTCGGATGGTCATTTCTGGCCGTCCTTGCAGCAGTCGTGCTGGTCGCCATTCTCGCTGTCATTCTTTACGCGAATCGCGAGAGGGTGGTCAACGAAGCACTCGCCCGCTTCGTTGAGCCTTTCGAAGTTTCCGTCGGGGCCATTCATGTCAGGGATATCGGGAAGGTCAAGGTCGAGGATCTCCACCTTTCCCCCAGAGGAACGACAAGCGAGGTTTCCATGATCCGGATTCCGGAATTGCACCTCACCTATGACTTTGACCGCCTCAGACAAAACGGGGAAGTAAAGACGATCGTCATTGAGAAACCGGAAATCCTCGTGACCGATCACTTTCTCGGGAATATGCCGGAATCAAGTCCGGGGTCAGAAGATTCCTCCGCGTCGGTCGATCTCGCTGATTTTTCCTATTTCACCGAATCACTCGAAATACGCGGTGGGCAGATGACGCTGCAACTTCCCGGCATCCCGGAAATTTCCACAACCTGGAATTTAAACACCGGGCCGCTGACCTACGGGGATTCCGGCGCCCCGGATAACTCCGTTTCCGTCGAACTGACTGACATTTCAGTCGGGGAAGAAGATAAAGCCGGTAACATCGATACCGCTACTGCCGAAATTCTCGTCTATCGTGATCTTTCACGAATCGATGTGCCGATTCTCGATCTTTCCGGCATCGCGGCAGAAGTCACTCCGAACTGGTTCAGCAAGCCGGAGGAGAATGCCCCCGTCGCCGGCAAAAGCACTCCAGAGAGGAACAATGCTTCTGATTTTCCGGAGATGTTCTTTGAAAAGATCCGTATCGGCCAGTCAGAGTTCTCTTTGACCGGCTTTGATGGCAGTGAGGGAAGCCCCTCTCTCCCTGATGTGTCTTTCGAAACGGAAATCGAGTTTCTCGATGTCAGCTATTCCGACGGGCGATGGAAAAGCCCGGCCCCTCTTCGGGTCGATTTCTCCGCTATCGCAATCGGCGAACCGACTTCTCAGTTGGCGTCGATCGACCGAATCTCCGTCATGCTGGAGAATCCCGGGAAGCTGATCCATGACCGGACGATATCCGGCCTGACGATCGACGGCATTGATGTCCTGATTTCCGACAAATCGATCGAGCGTTTGCGAAAAGAGACGGAAACGACAACGACTGCATCATCTGCATCCGATTCAGCTCCGTGGATCCTCGAATCGCTGAAAATAACAGATGGAACCTTCCTGCTCCAGGGAGCCACCTTTGGCGGTCAGCCTGCCCCTCGCGTGGAAACCTCTCTTTCCGGTGAATTTTTCGATCTGCGGGTGGGAGGCGAAGACGGTTTTTCTTCTCAGGCGCTTCAGAAGCTTTCACTCGGTGCGACCACCCTTCGCAGCCCGGAAGTGCAGGCGGGAAATGATCCGCTGGTATCTTTCGAATCCGGAGAACTGGTCCTGCGCTGGTCTGATTTCACGTTCAACAACACGATCGAAACGCTGACGCTGGATAATCCCAAAATCACGTTCACAGACGAAGCGTTGGGCGCGTGGCTCAATCCGGATGAAAAAGAAGAGGTCGTTGGACCGATCAATCGCCCTGTCTACAAAGTTCAAAAGCTTCAGGTGACGGGCGGTCAGCTCGAAGCCGATTCCCAGTTCGCTGCGGGGCGGGTTCCCAAAATTTACTCCGACTTCAGTATCCGGACCAACGATGCCGAAGAGGCCGCCCCCTTTACCTATGAAATCGACCTCGAAAATTTTGAACTGAGAAACCATGCCGTCTCCATTGAGTTTGAAGGTCCACCTGCTCCGCGTTCCCCCACCCTTTTTCCCGATCAACCTGATGAAACGGCAGCTCCCTCTCCTATCGCCGAGGAGGAAGTTCTCTCCATTAAGAATATCCAGGTGACCGCCACGGCAGACCAGTTGCAGCGAACCCGCCGGATTGGCACGGTAACTATCGACGGCGCGGAAATGAAAATCGGTGAAGGGCTCAAAGCGATTGTCGACAGCGGAAAGACAGAGAGTGAGGCTGATGAGACTTCCGCGCCCGAACCAACCGAACCCCGGCAGCTCGCAGCAAATGAACTCCCGACCTGGAGTCTCGAAGAGGTGCAAATTACGAGAAGCCGTGTTTTCTTCGAAGCGCTGGTGCCCCAGGTTGAGGGGCTGGAATTCGACGTCGAGACCATACTTACGGACGTCCCTCTTTCTCCCGACGAACTGCTCGCCCAGGACAAGCTGCAAAAGATCGAGTTGGCCGGTATCGAGATCAAAGACCCCTACGATTCATTCATCACCGTTGCGACCCTCCCCACCATTTTCGTCGAATTTTCCCTCGCCGGGCTCGCCAGTCAGGAGGTGGAGAAGATCGACCTGATCGGTCCGTCGCTGCACGTCGGACAGGGACTTTTCTGGTGGATCGACTACCAGCGAAATTTCCGGGAGCAGAATGAAGGTGCCAGCATCGGACTGGAGGAAGATTCCCTTCCCGAAGAAGCCACCGCCAGTCCGGACTGGGTCGTGAAAACAATCAATGCAACTGCGGGGAAAATCGTCATCGCCCCGACCGGAATCCCGATCGGCATGGTTCCTTTTCCTTTCAATGCGACAACCAGTATGGCAGACGGGAAAACCGAGCTGAAGCTTTCTATACCCGACGAGGATTACGTCTACCGCTTTCCCGACTACAAGGTTGATCTCTACGGACTGACCGGAGACGTCGAGTTCAACGTTCCCGTCGAGGAAGTGAACAACAACCTCGTACAGACATTCGCTCTCGATAAACTGGTCTGGAAAAAATACGAAGCGGAAAACCTTTTCCTTACTGTCACCTTTGACGAAAACGGAATCTACGGTGCGCTCGGGGGAGATGCCTACGGTGGCTATGCCGAGGGCGGATTTAACTTCTACCTGAATGAAGACGGGAAATGGGACGCATGGGTTGCCGGCACCAACATGGAGGCAATGCCGATCACCAACGCACTCGCTCCCGAAAACTTCCAGATGGACGGGCCGATCTCTTTGAAAATCGTCTCAGGGGGCAGGAAAAAGGCGCTCGGGGAAACCACCGGGGAGTTTCAGACCAGTGCCCCGGGGTGGTTCGATATCAAGAAATTCGACGCCATTCTCGACAAACTTCCCGCGGACTGGACAAATCTGAAAAAGAGCCTCGCCGAGCTGGGTCTCATCGCAGTGAAACGATTTGATTATGACAAAGGCTCCGGTAGCCTCTACCTTCTCGGACGTGATGGAGAACTCGATCTTCGCTTCACCGGCCCCTATGGGTCTCGCGAACTGACCTTTCACCTTCACGATGACCGGGCGCCCGACACGACGGTGGCGGCGGCCGGCCCCGCTAACGAAACAGAAACACAACCCGAAGGTAATGCAGCTGCAGATCCTCCCCGGGCAGACAATCAACTGACTCCAGAAGCCAGCGCACGCCCCGTTGCCTCGCGCGGGCAGTAACCCATGTCGATTTCGCGACAGTTTTTACCATTTCTGACAATGCTCACGCTGCTTGCGTCGTGCAAACCTTTCGACGTAAACGTTGCCACTCCCGAACCGATCAAGGTCGATCTCGACATGGATGTCCATGTCTATCAACACGGGAAGGTCGACAAGAAAACCTCCGAAGAGCAGGAAACTTTCCGCTCCGCGATGGATTCTCGTCGAACCCGGATGGAGGAAGTACAGGAACTGAAGAACAACCGCCTTGTCGGGGAAAATCACCTGGGCGAGTTATCGGTTCGGACCAAGCCTGCCGGTGAATACGGCGACTATGTCGTCAAAACCGTTTCCGACGAGAATCGCGACCGGGTTACTCTCATGAAAAAAGAGGCCGGGGAGAAAAACGTCACTCTCGATCAGATCCGCGCGGAACAATGGAAACATTGGCAGAGAAAATCCTTTCCCGGTGAATGGATCGAGGTGGAAAACGAGACCGGTGGCTACAAGTGGGAGCAGAAAAAGAAAGCGGGCGAGTAAACACAGGTGTTGGCGAAATTCATTTCAGGAATCCTGCCCGAGGTAGTTCTTGAAACTGAAAACTTGCCCTCTACACTCCCCCATGCGGCAAATCCTCGTCACGTCAGCTCTCCCCTACGCAAATGGTCCGATTCACATCGGACATCTCGTGGAATATCTGCAAACCGACATCTGGGTGCGGTTTCAGAAAATGATGGGCAACCGCTGCATTTACATTTGCGCCGACGATACGCACGGGACCGCCATCACGATCCGCGCCAACGCGGAAAACCGAACCGAAGAGGAACTGATAGCCCAGGTCAGTGAGGAACATCAGCGCGACTTCTCCGGGTTTCACATCGAGTTCGATCATTACGGTTCCACCAACAGCGAGGAAAACCGCGTCGTCTGTCACGAAATCTGGCAGTCTCTTCGCGATGCCGACATGGTAGTCGAGGAGGAAATCGACCAACTCTACGATACCGAAAAAGGCGTATTTCTCGCCGACCGCTTCGTCCGCGGGACCTGCCCGAACTGCGGCTCAAAAGATCAGCCGGGCGACAACTGCGGCTCATGTGGAACGACCTACACCCCGGCTGAACTTGTTGATCCCGTCAGCACACTGTCCGGGACCCAACCGGAAATTCGATCGGCAAAGCACCTCTTTGTTCAAATCGAAAAACTTCACGGATTCCTCGATGAGTGGACTCAGTCCGGCACCCTCCCCTCCGAAAGCGCCAACTACCTGAAGAATTTCTTTCTCAATGAACCCTTGCGCGACTGGGACATCTCCCGTCCCGGTCCCTACTTCGGATTCGAAATTCCGGATTCCCCCGGGAACTACTGGTATGTCTGGTTCGATGCGCCGATCGGGTACATCGGAACAACGCAACAGTGGTGCAGCGCCAACGGCGAAAAACTCGAGGACTGGTGGAAGAGCGATTCCACCGAGATCCACCATTTCATCGGCAAAGACATTCAGTATTTCCACACCCTTTTCTGGCCCGCGATGCTGAAAACGGCCGGGTTCTCTCTCCCGGACAAAGTCCACATCCACGGCTTTCTCACTGTCGACGGGGAAAAGATGTCGAAGAGCCGCGGCACCTTCATCGAGGCGGCCACTTACCTCAAGCACCTCGACCCGTCCTACCTCCGCTACTACTACGCGACGCGACTTTCGTCCCGGGTGGAAGACCTCGATCTCAATCCGGAGGAATTCGTGAGCAAGATCAACAGCGATCTCGTCGGCAAGGTCGTGAATCTCGCCAGCCGTACCGCAAAATTCATCCAGGGCGTCGGACTCTCCGAAACCTATCCCGAAGACGGAGGGCTCTTTGATACCTTTGCCGCTCGCGGTGACGAAATTGCAGCAGCCTATGAAGCCGGTGATTTCGGGAAAGCGACTCGTATGATTATGGAGCTCGCCGATCAGGCAAACCCCTTCGTAGAAAACAACGCTCCGTGGGAATTGCGCAAAGACGAAACCAAAGCACAGGAACTTCAGGACGTCTGCACCGTCGCTTTGAACCTCTTTCGCACTCTCACCATTTATCTCGCACCCGTTCTTCCCGGACTCGCGCAGAAAGCAGGAGAACTTTTCGGCGAAGAACTTACCTCGTGGGAGCAGTCAAAAGCCCCGGTCACCGGTCGCGAGATCAACAAGTTCAAGCACATGATGCAACGGGTCGACCCGAAGAAAATCGAAGCCATGATCGAAGAATCAAAAGAACTCGCAGCGGCAGCTGCGCCCGTGCCTTCCGGCGAATGGAACGACTCCGGCGATGCGCTCGCTGCTGACCCCATCGCCGATGAAATCACGATCGATGACTTTTTCAAAACCGATCTTCGCGTCGCACGAATCATCGAAGCAAAGGAAGTCCCCGAAGCGCGAAAGCTCGTCCAACTGACTCTGAGTCTCGGTGGAGACGAGACCCGCAACGTATTTGCCGGAATCAAATCCGCCTACGAACTCGAAGAGCTCACCGGACGCCTCGTCGTCATGGTCGCCAACCTCGCTCCGCGAAAAATGAAATTTGGAGTCTCCGAGGGCATGATTGTTGCCGCCGGCCCGGGAGGCGAAGATATCTTTATTCTTTCTCCTGACGAAGGAGCTGTTCCCGGTCAACGGGTCGGGTGAAAGATTACAGGTTCATTACAGTCACATTAATTTTCTGTAATGTTCACATTTGCCGATTGCGCAGGTACCGCGATCACATAGTGTGCTACCCATGCACCTGATCCGCACCTGCTACAGGTTGGCGCTCCCTGTTCTTTTTGCCACTGCCGGTCCGTTCGTTGTCGCGGCACCGCTGACACTCGATGACGATGACCCGATGTCATCAGTGAGTGCCCCGGATCAATCCGTCCGCAGAATTGACTTCACATCCCTTTCGCGAATCAGTAACGAAAGGATTCAGCAGGACTTTCGTTCCTTCATCCCCCTGGTAACAAGTCCGGGCTCCCTTGTCTTTGCGAAGGTAAATCTCAATTTTCGGGATGAAGGGAGTCAGTCGTTCAGTGGAGGATTGGGACTCAGAAAATATCTGCCGGAGATGGACTCTGTCCTCGGGTTTCACATTCATGGCGATGTCACAGAAACTGAACTGGATCATCAGATTGCCCAGCTTGGTTTTGGTCTGGATCTCTTCACCCATACCGGTTTTGACATTCACGCCAACCTCTACCTGCCTGAGACAGGTCCACATCTTGCAGGAGAATTCTCCACATTTGGTCCCGCCTTCGGAAGAGGCCACTCCATACTTCAAACGGAAAGCCTGTTCTCTATCTACGAGCGCGGACGCCGCGGAGCGGATGTGAAACTCGCATTCGACCTTCCCGTCCTGAATGAAATTCTGCCGGCGCGAGGTCATGTCGGAGCCTACCAATTTTCCGGACACTCGCGCGAAGATCTGAGCGGCATTCAGGCCGGACTTACCATTCAACCTTTTGAAGGAGCCACGTTCGGGGCCGAATATTACGGCGATGAGGACTTCTATGGCGACCACTGGGTTTTTGTGGCCGGTGTTTCCGCCCCGTTCGAGTTCAGTAACCTCTTTCATCCCGGCAGCTGGGTTGACGGAATCGCCAACGCCTTTCGTCCGAAATCAGAAAATGATGAAAGGGAAAACATGCGCCATTTCCTCTCCGCCGCCGTTGACCGGAGGGAGTGGGTGCTTACAGAAATATCTGATCCCTTCCTGACTGAACAAAAACTCAACCTTCTCCTCGATGATGTGATTTTCGTAAACAACGGCGGAGCCGGGAGTGTTCCTGGCCCGCGCGGCCGCGGCCGGGGAACGCTTGAAAATCCAGCCAATACGATTCAGCGCGGCGTAAACCGCTCCGCAGCGAAATTCGGGAATAATGGAAACATTGTTGTGGCAGGCTCGAAACGGGTCTACCGCGAAGATATTGTCGATGCCGGAAAAAGCGTTCGACTGTTTGGTGGAAGAATTCCGGTAGCCGGCGGAGGAATATTTCACTATGGCAACCGGCCGACCATAGATGGTGGAATCGCCGTTATCGATGTGGATACCTTCTCCATGGAAAACTTTCGCGTCATCAATGGAGCTGCCAGCTTCGTGAATCCCGACGCAATTTTCGCTGCGAATGTCGCTGACGTTTCTCTGATCGGAAACCGTATCATCAATGCATCCCAGGACGCCATCGATATCGAAAGCGACGGGGGCAGGAAAATGAATGTCGTCATTCAGGGCAACCGGATTCGCAGTTCACTCGACGATGGAATCGATTTCGACCTGACCGGAACTGCCGATGTTCGCGTTCGCATCACAGACAACATTTTGAACCGGCCCGGAGACGATGGCATCCAAATCGAATTGGAAGACAACTCCAGTATTCGGGGAAAGATCTCAGACAACCGGGTGAATGGAACAGAGTTCGGGGAAGGCCTCGAGATTGATCAGGATGACAATTCCTTCGCCCGACTCCGAATCCTCAGAAATGTCTTCAGAAACACCGATGATGACCCGCTCGATATTGATGTAACTGACAATTCGGTAGGATTGTATCAAGTCGCTCACAACGAACTTTTCGGAGACAGTGGAGGGGACATCATTGAAATTGATTCGGACGACACTTCTCAATTCCAGCTCCAGTTTTTCGGGAACACGCTCGGGAACGACGCTCTTTTCCGCGAACAGCTCGCATCGTCATTCCTGCTCGAAGACACTCTCAACACCAACACGCTGTCGGGTGGAGCGACATTCATCCTCGATCCTACCATCCTCCCCTTTGTGCCTTTTGGCTCTACCGGTTTCTCCAGTCCCTGACGGAGATTTCAGAGACCGCTTCAAACGGAAAATTTGCTGGTGCTCTGCGGGGTCCGGCATCAACATACCCTGGCATGAAATGGAGAGGTCGTAGACAAAGCACGAATGTAGAGGACAGGCGCGGGCAGCGCGGCGGACGCCGGGGCGTTGCGATGGGCGGCGGGCTCGGGATGATTATTATCGTCATCGTCATCGCTCTTCTCGGCGGCGACCCGATGAGCTTTTTGCAGCAAATCGACACGGGCGCTTCCGTTTCCCAGTCGGGCGGTCAACAGGTCGAACTCAGTCCGGAGCAGCAGGAACTCGCTGCCTTCACCTCCGTCGTTCTCGCCGACACCGAGGATGTCTGGAACGACCTCTTTCGCCGCATGGGGAAACGCTACGAGGAGCCGAAACTGGTTCTTTTCACAGGTGCCGTTCAATCCGCCTGTGGATACGCCTCCGCCGCTTCCGGTCCCTTTTACTGCCCCGCCGATCGCAAGGTTTATATCGACCTCGTCTTTTACGAAGAACTGAAGCGGAAATTCGGCGCTCCCGGCGATTTTGCACAGGCTTATGTCGTCGCCCACGAAGTCGGACACCACGTCCAGAATCTCTTAGGCACCTCGCGTCAGGTTCAGTCGATGCGGGGAAGAATCAGCAAAGAGGATTACAACAAACTTTCCGTCAGGCTTGAATTGCAGGCGGACTACTTTGCCGGAGTCTGGGCCCATCACGCCCACCGCACCAAGCAGATTCTCGAGCAGGGCGATATCGAGGAAGCGATGAATGCTGCCAACGCCATCGGTGACGACACGTTGCAAAAACGATCCCGCGGCCATGTGGTCCCCGATTCCTTTACTCACGGGACCTCCGAACAGCGCCAGCGCTGGTTTCTGAAAGGTCTGAAGTCCGGGGATCCTGCGGGCGGCGACACTTTCAATACCAACCAGCTGTAGCCCCCTCGAATCGATTTGATTCCGCAAACCGGGACTACTTCATCGGAAGGTTCACCACCGTCACCAGCTCTTCCGGCGGTGTCGATTCGGGGTCATTCTGATAAAATTCAAACGGCGGAAACGCTTTGCTCTGCTTGAACACCTTTGAACGGCCACGCATCATTCCGGCGGACCAGGCATTCGACAGATGATGATAGGGACCTGTGTGGGTCACGGTGTAAGTCTGCAGCGGGGGGATAGTGGTCCCGACGATACCCTCTCCCCGGTTTTCCGGAACCGTCTTCACCGGAAAACCGATCGTGTATTCCGTCGTTTCTTTTACCGGATCCCAGTTGTGGTAGATCGAGAGGGGATTTCCGGCAGGTTCACAATCCGCTTCCGCCATCCAGGCACCAAGCCGGGTCATGTCTTCCCCCATCTTTTCACCCACATCGGAAAGAGCGCATTCCGTCCTGATACCAACGACCTGCATCTCTTCGCAGGACTGCTCGCCAAATTCCAGTTTCGACGGAACTGATCCCGTTTCGACATAGTCCTTCAACATCAGCAACCCGCGTTCGTAATCGCATCCAATCATCGCGGTCATCATGTCCTTCATAAAGAACATGAAGAACGGCAACGAACTTTCCATCGTCCAGCTCACCAGCGTTTTTCCTCCTTCATCCTGAAACGAAAAAGCGACATCCGCCTGCGATTTCCACGGCTTGTAAAAACGCAGATCATATTCGATACGGCTGCTTTCCTTTTCCGAAACCACTGCTATTCCACCGCTTCCTATAACCCTTCCGTCCCACGAGTAGGCGCTTCCGTCTTCGGCAAATTCCAGTGAACAGTCCGGTTCTGCAATCAACCAGGGCGACCATTTTTTCCATTGCCTGAAATCCCGAACCACTTCAAAGACCCGTTCGGGCGGGGCATCAATCGCAATCGACTTGGAAACAGAAATCGCAGGCATGCCTTTACTCTGCAAAGCCCGACTGCGTTTCGCAAGCCAACAAACTGTCAAAATAGCCGACCTGACAGGGTGTGGTCATGGTTCCAACCCTGTTCAATCGTCGACGCAACAGGGTGCAATGCCGCCCGAATCCCGTCGAATAATTTTCTGTTTTCCCACCCTCTGCTCTGCATAGTGTGCCTCTATGGAAGAAGCTCGTTTTGCAGATCAGGTCGCCATTGTCACCGGAGGTGCCGATGGTATTGGAAAAGCAATTGTCCGTCGTCTCGCGGAAGAAGGTGCCAGGGTGACGATTTTTGATGTCAGTGTAGCCAATGCGGAGGCGACCGCTGGCGAACTCGCCGAATCAGGGCTTCGGGTCGGCGTCGAGATCGTCGACATTGCCGATGAAGACGCGGTTCGCTCCGGTATTGAGTCGGTCACGGATCAACACGGAAAACTCGATATCATGGTAAACTGCGCGGCGATTGTCGGCCCGACTGCGACGAAAATCACCGAAGTGACGACAGCGGAGTTTGATCTCGAAACTGCCATCAACCTGCGGGGCACCTTCCTGATGACAAAGTTCGCCCTTCTCGCGATGGAGAAAAACGACTACGGGCGAATTCTCAATTTCGCTTCGATTGCCGGCAAGGAAGGCAACGCCGGTATGAGTCCCTACTCCGCAACGAAAGCCGGCGTCATCGGCCTCGTGAAATCTGCCGGGAAGGAATATGCCGAAACCGGAATCACGGTGAACGCGGTTGCCCCGGCTGTTATCCGGACTCCGATGGTGGAGGGCGTGCACCCTGATCAGGTCAAATACATGACCGATAAGATTCCGATGAAACGTTGCGGAACGCTCGACGAAATCGCGGCACTGAGTTGCTGGGTCGTTTCACCGGAGGCATCTTTCTGCACTGCGTTCACCTTTGACCTCACAGGTGGCAGAGCGGTCTATTGAGGCCCCTTCGATCCAGTCAAGGCAGAGGTTTAACCTCCGGAAGCGTCGCTACCATTCCTGCTCCATGCTTGCGGAGCTTGTCGACCGTCTGCTTTCGCATCTTCCTGACTCGCTCCCCGTGGGCGGATGACATGGCCAGGTTTTCCAGTTCGTCCGGGTCACTTTCTAAATGATAGAGCTCTTCGGGTTCATCCGGGACCAGCGTTCGGATATACTTCCATTCTCCGTCGACAAGAGAAACCCACCAGGGAACGGCGCCACGCATGTAGAGTTTCATCTTTGAAGCTTCATCAACGGCGATGGGAACTTCGTCGCTGGCAGAGCCGTAGCTGTCTCCGGTGAAAACGGTGAGGACGGGTTCATTCCAGTCATCCCGTTCCGGCTTTTCCAACAAGGGCGTGAGGTCATTGCCGTGCATATCCCAGGGGAGTTTGACGCCTGCCACAGAAAAAATCGTCGGGACAATATCAACTCCTCCTACCGGGTGGCGACACACTTTCCCGGACGGAAAGCGCGAAGGCATCGAAACAATCAGTGGAGACCGAATGTTGGCGTCGTAGGGAGCTTTCTTCACCTGAAAGCCGTGCTGCCCCCAGGCAAATCCCTGATCGGACGTGAGGACAATCAGCGTGTTCTCGTATTGTCCGGTCTCCTTCAGTGCCTCGACGACTCTTCCGACTCCGTCATCGAGTGAACGAACGGCCTGATTGACCTGCCGAACCCAGTCGGACAGGGTTTTCTTCCCGTTCGCTTTGATGCCTCCTTTTGTTTTCCCCCGGGCAAGAACCGGTTCCTCTTCAGGTCCCTTCACCCACTGCTCCACAAGGCGGGAGTAGGTGGGCTTCCCGGCGCGAGGCGGGTATATGTCGGCGGGATCCTCGACTATTGCGTCTGCGTAAAAATCGAGATGGCGGTCCGCCGGTGTAAACGGTCCATGAACGCCTCCATAACAAAGCCATAAATACCAGGGTTTCCCCTCTTCCCGTCCTTCTTTTCCCCGGAGATAGTCCACAGCCCAGTCCGTGTAGTTGTCCGTGGAGTAGCCGGGGGTCATCACAGGCTCCCCTCCGTTCTTTTCGATCAGTTGGTTGTAGTAGTAGGCTCCGGAGTTTTCCGGATAACGCGGTCGGTTCCAGACCAGCTGGTAGTCCCAGTCACGCCCGAATCCCGTGTCTGTCCCCGTGTGCCACTTTCCAATCTGCGCGGTCTGATACCCCTCTTTGCGAAACTCGGCAGGCCAGAACGGACATTTTTCCGGATCGTAGGTGCTGCCCGGATACGCTCCCTCCATCCGCATCGATTCAATGCCGAAACTGTGGTGCCCGGTCAGCAGGGTCGCTCGCGACGGCATGCACCAGGTTCCAATGGTGGCGTGATGAAACCGAATCCCGCTTTCGGCCAGGGCATCGATGTTCGGTGTCTCCACCCAGTCGTATGATTCGGGATAACTCGAAACCGTCCGGTAGGAGTGGTCGTCAGTGTAGAGAAACAGAATATTCGGCCTCTCTTCAGCAGAAAAAGCGAGGGTCGAAATTGCGAACAGCAGAGACGGGAGAATTTTCCACATGCCTCTTTTTGCCCGAAGCCGGAGTTCCTGACAAGCTCTGAATCAATGCTCGTATTTATCGGGAACCTCGTCGTGGTGTTCGAGGTAATACGCGGTCTGAACCACGTTGAGACCGTAGTTAGCGATCAACTCGAACTGATTGTTCATCTCAATGACAACCATCTCCGCCTTCACGGAACCGGGATCGGCACTCATGCGGGCCATCGCCGCTTTGTTGTGCTGCTTTCTCAGCTTGTCCGTTTCGTCCTCAAGTTCCTGAGCCCGATTGAGCTTCTCTTCATCAGCTCCGTTCTCCAGCACATCCATGTAGAGATCAATCAGGGCGAGAACCTTCTCGGCGAAAGAGATAATGTCCCGTGCCACCTCTCCAGTCACCATTCGATCTTTCTTGTATTTCCGGTTGGTGATTTGAATGAGTCGATAGATCGCGTCGGAAACCTCCTCCAGCTCTGCGACAATGCGCAACATCCGGCTTACGGAACGGGCATTTTCCTGGTTCAATTCCGCTGCCGAAGTCCGGACGAGATACTCTGTTATGTCGTGAGTGAGAAGATCGGCGTCGTCCTCAAGTTCCTTCAATCGAATCACCTCCGCCCCGAGATCGCTCTCGTGGTTTTGGAAAACGTGCAGATACCCGCTGAACATGTCGTGGGTGATCTCTGCCAGCTGCATGGTGGCTTTTTCGGCCTCCGGAATATTCAATTCGCCAATATCGACCATCCCCCGGGAAATGAATTGCAAGCGCGGTTTGGCATCTGCACCGGCAGATCGTTCAGGAACCCATTTGGTAACGATCTTCGCGATCAAAGGCACAAACCCGATGAGAATGCAGATATTGCACAGATTGAAAAGGGAATGGAAAATCGCGAGCGTGAAGCCGATCGGAGTATCGTGTTTTTCTGTTCGGAACGATTCCGGCAGAGCCTCGCTCAGGCCCGACGCGAGACTGGAAAACGGGAAGAACAGGATCAGGACCCACAACACTCCCAACATGTTGAACAGAAAATGCGCCCTCGCGGCCCGTTTTGCATTGGTCGAGGTTCCTATCGACGCCAACCACGCCGTCACAGTCGTTCCGATATTCTCCCCGAGGACAATGGCCGCCGATTCATGGAAACCAATCCACCCCTGAATCGCCAGTGTCACCGTGATTGCCATGGCAGCGGATGAGGACTGCACGACCAGCGTCAGGACAACTCCGATGATCAGGAACATGATGATGGAGAGGTGCCCCTTCCCGGAAATGCTTTCGATGAAATCTCGAATCTCCATGGCGCGAGCCTGAATCAGCGGGTCCGTGCTTGCCAGCATGCTTTTCACGTCCGGAACCGAGTCCTTCAGGAGGGAAAGCCCGTAGAACAACAGGCCGAACCCGATGAGAACTTCTCCGATGTTTTTCCATTTGTTCTTACCCACGAAAAAGAACGGAAGGCCGATCCCGATGATCGGAAGCGCAATTTTGGAGAGAGAGAATTTCCCGATCGAGGCAATGATCCAGGCTGTCAGTGTTGTGCCGAGATTCGCCCCCATAATCACCCCAATCGATTCGACCAGCGTGAGAAGGCCCGCATTCACGAAACTGACAACCATCACCGTAGTCGCCGATGAAGACTGAATCAGTCCCGTCGTAACCAGTCCGGTCGTGACCCCCGCAAGCCGGTTGTGCGTCATCGTCGCCATGATCTTTCTCATGCGATCACCGGCGGTGCGTTGAATCCCCTCACTCATGACTTTCATGCCGAAGAGGAAAACTCCGAGAGAGCCGAGAATTTTGAGAATGAAAGTGATGGTGTCCATAGTGCGGGGTTCGGATGACACCACAGCAAATGTGACGGAAATGTCACGTTCAATTTCACAAAAAAAGGGTGGTCTTTCGACCACCCTTTTTTCGGTTGTTGCTGTTGGTTTGGAGGAGAGCCCGTAAAACTAGGAAAGTGTCCTCGTGTAGGTGCGGCTGGTGCCGTTGGAGTAGATGTCCCGGTAGGTAACCACCGTCACGTGATAGGTGTAGGGACGTCCGCAGCTCGTGTAGGCGGTTTTGCAGATTCTGCGACGACCGATCACCTGAGTGCTGATCTTGCGGGGTGTCGAGCAGTGGCTGTGGCTGCTGCGTCCGCGGAAATTGTGCCCCACATAGTTGTTGATGTGAGAGCGGCTGCGATTGTAGGAATGCGGACTGTAGTGACCGCTGTGTCCGGATCCAATACTGATGGAGAAACGCGGGCCGGCTTCGGCTTCGGATGTGAGTCCAATCAAGGCACCTGCAGTGATCGCGAGGGTGAGAATAGTTTTCTTCATGGCAATAAGGGGGGATTGAGGTTATCCGCCATCATTGCAACGGCGGGATAACAGGTAGACGCGCAGATCCCGAAAGTTATGCAGGAGTTTTGACCGCACCCCTGCGGAGTTCCTATTCGCTTCCACTCAACCAAAAGAGCAGATCCGAAATTTCCCCGTCTGACATCTGAAGGAAAAGCCCGGGCGGCATCAACGAAACCGGAATGCGGGACCGGTCCACGATTTCATCGTAGTTTGCCTGAAACTCGTTCCCGGAAATATCAGTGAAAAAGCTGGTCTTTCCCTTCTGCCCGTGAAGAAAGCCCACTTTCTCTGTGCCGTCAGTCAGAACAATTTTCCATGGTTCAAACTGCGGAGCGACCTCCGAACCGGGATCGACAATGGACGAAACAATATGCGCCCGTCCCCGTTCGTAAATCGTTGAAAGGTCGGGCCCTCCCTGCTTTCCAAAGCCGCCGGATTGATGGCAGGAAGCGCAGTGTCGATGAAACACGAGGCGTCCGTGATCCTGTCGTGCGACGACATCTCCATCAGGTTCGGCAATTGCGCCAATGTATTCGATCCAACCGGTGACGTCATCGACCGCAGGGCGATCCCCGCTGTTTTCGACTACCATTGCGCCCGACCCAATCACTTCGCGCGCATAGCGCTTCACGCGCTCCGGGCTCTCCGAATTTTCTAATACCTCGTTGGCAAAAGCGAGGGATGCCTCCCTTTCCGGGTGACTCAGGAGCGTCAGCATGACTTTGATCTGCAGCTCCTCGTCACCGGTTTTATACAGTTCTCGCAAATCACCGGGGGAAAGATATTTCTCCCTTTCCGCGAGAACCTCGAACGCCGCAGCACGAACCGCCGGTCCGGCATCCGCCTGCCTCAGTTGCTCCGCGACGAGCTTCTGCACCTCTTTGTCCCCAACCGGTTTTCCATCGATCCGTGCGAGAGCAGTGATCGCTGCGAGGAAAAGTTTCGGAGAGGGCGGGTCCGCTGCCATCGCTTCAACGGCATCACGATGATCGCTCAACTTCAAATCACTGATCCATTTCAGCCCCAGGAGCTGCACCGTGGGATCCCGGTCTTTCAAAGCCACACCTGCGATACCCTCGAGATCTTCGGGATCCTCCTTTCTCGCCGCCAGCAAACGCAATGTTCTGCGATGGGGATCCGGCTCCGCTTCAATCGCGGCAGCATCACGGTCCGCTTCCCCCAGAGCACGAATCAGGGCCGGAGCCAGCCACGGATTTTCCCAGTACACCTCCTGCGACGAATCAGCTTTCATCAGCGGAATCCGAGCTTCCGCCTCCGGCATCGGGGAATGCGTCGCCGCCCAGCCCGTAATTTTCCAGATCGCCCCTTCGCCGTGCAGCTGGTAGTCGCTTTTCACCCAGTCACTGCAGTAGAGACTGCCATCATCCGCCGCCGCAAAAGCAACGGGGCGAAAATCACCTTCGCTGCGCACAAGGATTTCCTGCTCCGTCGAAAATCCGCAACCGTTCCATTGCAGGCGATAACGCTCGATCCGGCGATCCGCCCAGGCGGCAACGTAGAGCGCGCCGTTGGCGTAAAAGACATCACACGGTGCCTCGCCGGTGCCATGCAGCATCGGCATCGTCCCCGGCAGCTCTCCGTCCCAGGCGATAAACGGATGATGCCCGCTGCGCCCGTAGCGATACTGATAGCCATAGTCCCCCCCGTAGACAACGAAATGGAGCCGGCTGGGCGGACGGGAACTGGGATCGTTGTCTGTCGCGAAAATGAACCCGCCGGGTGCATGACAGACACCGAATGGATTCCAGAATCCGGTCGCGAAACGCCGCAGGGATCCTCCGTCCGCTTCCGCCCACCAGATATTTCCACCCTCGCCTTCGTCGGAGATTTTCGTTTTTCGCCCTCCGATAATCGTGTAGGCGGCACCCAGATTTTCCCCGACACCGAAAATCAAATTTCCGAGGTCATCAAAAGCGAGACCCGAAATTCCATTGTGAGGGTAGTTTCCCTCCGTCTCGAGAAAGACAATTCGCCGCTCCGTCCGGTCCTCGTCAGCGACGCCGTCACGGTTGTCATCCCACAGACGAATGATTTCGTTTCTCGTCGCCACGTAGATCGCCCCCGACTCCGGGTGCACCGCGATATCCATCGTCGCGACCAGATTCCCGTCAAAAAACAGGGATCTCGTGTCCGCAACCCCGTCCCCATCGGTATCACGAATCCAGAAGATCTGATCCGTCTCCGCTCCTTCATAGTCGTCCGGTCGGAAATGGGTGTTCGACTGGATCGCCAGCAGTTTTCCCGATTTTGTCACCGCGATCCCCGTCGGATGCTTGATCAGTGAAGAATCCGCAAACCGCGTAATCCCGATTCCCTCCGCCACCGGAAAGGGCTGTCGTTCCATCGGAACCGCGCGGGGAATCACGTCCTGAGCAGCCGCCGGAACCGCCAGCAGAAAGCAAAAAATCGCGCGAACAATCATCGAATTTGACCCGGGTAAATTACGCAACCTCGTCTTCTTCTTTGACCAATTCCGGCTCGAACTCCTCGTCCCCGTCGAGGCCCTCCTCAATTTCCCTGCGCCACTTCCGCGAAACCCAGGGCCGGATCAGCCCGTAAACAAAATAGCTCAGAAAGATAATCAGAGGAACAAACTCAACAAAATTGACGGCGCAGACGAGAATCAGAATCGCTGCGAACAGCCATACCAGCGAACGCCGGGCCTTCCAGTTCATCGCTTTGAAACTGGGGTAATTGAACTCGCTCAGCATCATGAACGACAACAGAATCATCAATGCCAGAAGAACATATCGCCAGCCTCCGATTTCGAGATTTCCCTCGTTCAGCCAGAGAATAAAAATCGTCAGAGAAGCAATCAATCCCGCAGCAGCCGGAATCGGGAATCCGACGAACTCCCGACTTTTCGGCTCGTCAGGGTGTTCCGACTCCGCTTGGGCCAGGCAGTTAAATCGCGCCAGTCGCATCGCCCCGCAGAGCAGATACACAAATGCAATCGTCCACCCGAGCCGGTAATCAAAAGCACTCAGAACAATATCCATCACCAGCAGAGCCGGCGCGATTCCGAAAGAAACAATGTCAGCCAGAGAGTCAAACTCACGTCCAAACATGGACTCCTGCCCTTTGATCCGGGCGAGCCGTCCGTCCAGAGCATCAAAGAAACACGCCCCCAGAATCAGAAAAATCGCCAGATGGAAGTCTTTCGCCCCACCCGCGTCATCGCCCATTCCCTGAAAAATTGTCAGTACCGCACTGAAACCGCAGGCCAGGTTGCCCGCCGTCATCAGGTTCGGCAGAAGATAGACTTGCGGATTGCTCCAGGGACCGGGCACGTGGCGTTTCATAGTCGCCAAGATCGTTCCGCTTTATGATTTTCAAAATGCAATTTTCTCATGTAAATCCGCCCTGATCGGTCTACCTTCCCCAACAAATGAGTCAACTGGCAGAAACTCCCTCCATCGACGGCAGCATCACCATGGCCGAAGTCCTCGCAACCTTTCCCGGCGCGAAACGGGCCCTCTTTGCCGAATACCACATCGGGGGGTGCCAGAGCTGCAGCTACGGCGATGACGAAACCCTCGCCGAAGTCTGCGAACGGAACGAAAACCTTCCCGTCGACGAAGTCATTCAGCACATTCTCACCGCTCACGAGAACGACAAAAAGATCCTTCTCGAACCGGACGAGCTCCCCGCGCTACTCGATTCCGATCCCGCGCCAAGACTTCTCGACATGCGCACCCGCGAGGAATTTGAAGCTGTCGCCCTTCCGGGATCCGAGCTCTTCAGCAACGACCTGCTTCAGGAAATTTTCGGAACCGAAAACAAAGAGCGGACCATCATTCTCTACGACCATACCGGAGACAAAGTTCTCGACCCCGCCGCGTATCTCATCGGCCACGGATTCAAAAACACCCGCGCCCTCCGCGGAGGAATCGACGCCTACGCCAAAGAGGTCGACAACAAAATCCCGAGGTACAAACTCGAGTTTGAATAACAAAAAGAGGCCGCCGGCCCACCTGATCCAAAACCTTTCACCTTTCGGCGCGCAGCGCGACTCCCCACATGAGCGACACCGACACCAAAATCCAGGAAGCCATCGCCAACCCGCAGAATATGGGGGAAATGTCCGATGCCGACTCAGTAGGAACCGTTGGCAATCCCGAATGCGGCGACATGGTTCGCATGTGGCTCAAGTTTGACGAAAAAGACGGGAAAAAAGTCATCGATAAGGCCTCCTTCCAGAGCTTCGGCTGCCAGACCGCCATTGCCGTTGCCAGTATGGCAACCGAGATGCTGAAAGGCAAAACCGTTGAAGAAGCTCAGGCCCTCGATTCCAAAGATCTTTCCGCCCCGCTCGGCCCCCTTCCCCCGATGAAAATCCACTGTGGGGAAATGGTCGAAGGAGCCCTGAGAGACGCCCTAAACGGCGACTCCGAAGCCTCGGCGAATGAAGAACCCTCTCCCGTCGCCGGCAATACCCTGTTAGGTGATATGAACAACAGGGTTGAGTCGTCCGGGAAGCTGAAAGTGGTTACTCTTGAAGAAGGCGAGGAGCAGGTCTTGTAGCAGGGAAGGAGTAGAGTCGTAAAGAAGCTGAGAATATTTGCACTCGAATGCCGAATCCCTAACGTCTCCAAATTTTTTTCCTACGCCGACTAACGCATACTGCTATTCTTTACTTCTCTACTACTCCGCTTCTTAACTCCTCAAAAAATCATGCACGAAGAAATCGAACTCACCCGCGAAGTCGAAGCCATTCAAATTCCCAGCGGTGATCTGGTCCAGCTGCCTCAGGGCACCAAGGTCATGATCACCCAGGCACTCGGAGGCACCTACACCGTCGCCACCCAGTCAGGTCTGGCCCGAATCAAATCTGAAAATGCCGACGCTCTTGGAATCGATCTCGAAGCCGAGAAAGAAAAGCAGTCAGCCGCCGCTCAAATGGTTTCTGACGGGGATCTCCAGGGTGCCATCTGGGAGCAGCTCAAGCTTGTCTTCGATCCGGAAATCCCCGTGAACATCGTCGACCTCGGTCTTGTCTACGACTGCACCATCAAAGAGGAGGAAGGCCAGAAAAATGTCGAAATCAAAATGACTCTGACCGCACCGGGTTGTGGCATGGGCCCGACCATTGCAGCTGACGCCCAGTCCAAAATTCTCATGCTCGAGGGCATCGACAACGCCCAGGTAGACCTGGTCTGGGACCCCGTCTGGAACCAGGACATGATTTCCGAAGAAGGGAAGATGAAGCTGGGAATGATCTGATATTTGCGGGCAACAATCAGATCGGCTAAAGGTGGGAAAGTGGAACGTGAAAGGTCTCCTGCTCGCAACAGGTTACTTTTCCCTTTCACTTTTCACGCGGCTCCGCCGGCCCCTGCCACCCGGTCAAAATAGAGAAACCCGCAGTAGCCAAAATACCCCGCCAGAAGAACCGCACCTTCCCAGCGGGTGATCCTGCTCCCTTTCCATAGAACAGGGATGAGAAGGACCGTAAATCCGATCATCACGTAGAGATCCACCATCTCGATTCCGGAGCTCACAACCGGCTTGATCATCGCTGTCACCCCGATCACGCAGAGGAGATTAAAAATGCAGGAACCAATCACGTTCCCGATAATGATGTCCCCTTCCCGCTTCAGGGAAGCAACGACGGACGTGGCAAGCTCCGGAACAGAGGTACTGAAAGCGATCAGCGTCAGGGCAATCACCGCCTCCGGGACCCCCAGTCTTTTCGCGAGGCTCACTCCGCCCCGCTCCAGCCAGTCCGCCCCGAAATACAATCCAACGAGACCGGCAATAATCAGACCCACCAACAGCAGAACCGGGCTCTGCTTCGCCGCATCCTCTCCACCGAATTCCTCTTCGAATTCGCTGACCACCTCCGGATTCTTCACCTTCTTCGCGAGAACGAGCTGATAGACCGTGTATCCCAGCACCGCCGCGAAAAGAATCGCTCCCTCTGCCTGCGAAACCACCCCGTTCGATAGCATCCAGCAGAATGCCAGGGTCGCGATCAGCAAAACCGGAACATCGCGCAGCAAAAGTTCGCTTTTCACCCTCATCATGCAAATGAATGCGCTCACCCCGAGAACCAATCCGATGTTGCAGATATTGGACCCGATCACATTGCCGAGCGACATGTCAGGCAGATTATTCGCATTAAACCCGATCGACACGAACAACTCCGGCGCACTCGTGCCAAACGCCACCACCGTCAAACCCACCACCAACGGGGAAATACCGAAGCGAACCGCCAGCTTGGCGGCCCCGCCGACAAGCCATTCCGCCCCGAAATAGAGGGCAACGAGGCCGGCGACAAGCCAGAGAAGGTCAATGAGAACAGGCATGGCCCACTGTTGCAGCAAGCGCCCCGACTGCCAGAGGAAAATCTTTCGTAATTTCGACTTGCGCTGGCGTGCTTTATTCGCATATTGCCGCCCCGCTCTTCCGGGCATCATCGCCCGCAAGAATCGAACGCGACCCGTTCGTCTAGCGGTTAGGACTCCGCCCTTTCACGGCGGCAACACGGGTTCGAGTCCCGTACGGGTCGCCAAAATATGCCACCATTTATGGTGGCTTTTTTGTTTCTGCGACCCGTGCGGGACGAGAACGAAGTTCGACTGCTTATGACCGCGAAGTGGTTCAGGCATCTGTGAGCAAAGCGAACCAATCTGCAGATCTGGAGCGAAGCGAAAGATAATCCCGTGCAGCCGTTCGAGCCACTCTCAGATGTCCTTTCCTTATAGCGTTTCGAATCATCCGCAGCCCCACTTTCCCGTACGGGTCGCCAAAATACACCGCCACTTGTGGCGGTTTTTTTGTTACTTTGTTGCTACTCGTTGGGACGAGAAGCGCCGGCTTTCCCGTTCGCCTGCCCCGTCCCGGACTGAACGACCCGCAGGATTCCAAGGACTTCGACGCCTCGGTCGCCGCCTGCCTCCTCTTTCCCCCTTCCTGTCCAAGGGCGATTACCAGCGATCCCGAGATCGACGTGATCCAGCCTCTCAAGGCGGCCTTTCCCCCGCCATCGCCTTCTTCGGCAGCAAAAACGAGTGGCTCGCGGGATGGAACTCGGCCTGCGAAAAACTCAAGTCCATAGGTCAAGTCCATAGGAAACGACAAGGTGGACTTCCAGATAGCTGAATGCCAGGGCCACGGCTTTTTCGAGGACCACCCCTGGGCGGACATCCCCCCACCGCCGCCGACCGGTTTATGAAAAAGCCTGGGTATCTCGAAGGTGTGCCGACTCTTCCTGCCTCGCCCGATGGTGAGAGACTCACTTGAAGGAACTCTGTTCAGCCGATAGCGGAATATCCAGCGAAGGGCATAACCCAAACAACAGCCCCTTGATGAGGCTGCTGCTGCATATTTAAGTCAGCGTTCCAGGAGCTTAGGTTTCCTCAGATTCGCTCTCGAATTCCAGCAAGTCTCCCGGCTGGCAGTCGAGGTGATCGCAGATCGCGCCCAGTGTTGAAAACCGGATTGCCTTGGCCTTGCCGGTTTTGAGGATTGAGAGATTCTGTGGAGTGATTCCGACCGCTTCAGCAAGGTCATTAAGCTTCATTTTGCGCTTCGCAAGCATCACATCCAGGTTCACAATTATGGCCATGGTATTTTGGGTGATGAGTTGACCTAGATGGTGAGCTCGGTGTCTTCCGTGAGCTTTTGGCCATGTTCAATTACCCAGCTCAGAGCGAGAAGCAACAACCCAAGGGAAAGCAAGGGCGCTGTTCCGGCAACCGTGAAGGGAGCGATACTCGTCAGTTCGCTGATTGCGCTACCATTTTCAACCGAAGGATTGGGCATGAGATTGAGAATCACTGTTTGGATAAGAAAAACAATTCCGAGTCCCCGCAATCCCATGACGACTTTCCGTGAGAACGGATCAACCTTCCGCCAGGAGCGACCAATCATCACCAGAAAGACTGCAATGATTAGAGCCAGGATCGTTGCAATGAACGCAGCTTGAAATAGAGCCTTCAAATTGAATGACTCTGAAGACATCGCTTCAATGAACTCGTCCATGTCCTGATCGGCTCGCTTGGCGTATTCGATGATTTTCTCAAACTCTTTCACTTCGGGACTGTCGGCACCGAGTTCTTCCCTGAGGTTGTCAATAGCCTCCTGAATATTGACCGGTTCGCCTTCGATTTCGAAGCTGGAGAACCACTCTTTGAAGCTCATTTCGTCTCCGTATTTCCGGTGAGCAATTCCGGTCACGGTGAGTCCGATCAATGAGCCGATCACTGATAGAATCGCAACCACGATCAAGATCGTGCCCATGAGTTTTACTTTTTTACGATGCGTTATCCGGTTTCTGTCCATGATTCCATTTTTCATTCAATAACCGTTGTTTACAAGTTAATTTTTAATGAAAAACATTAATTTTTTTCCGTTTAACCGTGTTCGGCTGTGCAATTTCAGGAAAACCGCCCTCTAAATTATGTAAAGATGCAGTCGCAGCCACATACAACGCCCCACTCCTTCCAAACCTAACTCGCTCGTGAAAAGCACCTTCGCGATCATTCCCCGGCAGTAGGATCGTTGAAAAATTTCCAATTTTG
>JAKSBG010000488.1 GCA_022361255.1 Verrucomicrobiales bacterium | reverse complement strand
TCGACTTTCCGCATCCCGACTCTCCCATCAGGGCGACAATTTCCCCGCGAGACAACTCAAGATCCTGATCCCGAACCACCGGGGGATTTTCGCCGTAGGCAATGTCTACATTGCTGGCGGAGAATCGGATGACCCTTTCCACCTCCGACTCAAAATCTCCGAATACCTCTTTGGGGTCGGCCTCTTTGTTGTCTTCGTCGTAGAGAAGCGAAGCCAGTCTGCCCCCTTCGATGAAAAAACGATTCCAGTCGTAGGCCGATCCTACGAGGCCTTTTGCTGACCCGAGAAAAAGGGTGATGTAGAAAGGATAGTAGAGAGCCTCCTTGGCGGTGAGTTCTTCTCCCATAACCCGGTATGCTACCAGCGTGAGAACGCCGGTGACGACCAGCTGTCCGACAAACTCCGTGACCCCGATGAGAAGGGCCATCGACTTCGTGATCCTCATTCCGACCTGGTAGGTTTCGCCGAGCTGGTTGGCGATTTTCCGGGAAGTGTATCCCTCGCCACCATAGCTGCGGATTGTGCGGAGCCCCTCGAAAGTCTCGATCATGGACTGAAAAACGCCACCTTCGAGTTGTCGGGCATGGCCGAGCGCAGGTCCCATTTTTCGTTGCACGACGATGTTGAACCAACCGAGAAAAAGTGCCGCCCCGAGCGGAATAAATGCGATGGGACCACTGTAGTAAAAAAACAAGGCGGCCGATCCGATAACAATCGAGGCATTAGTAATTTGTTCCGGCAGCGAGGAGGTGAGAAATTCCTCTGCATTGTAAATATCACTGGATAGCCGGGTCATCCAGTCGCCGCGCTCCGCTGAATCCAATGCGTCGATTCGAGTCCGCCCGAGGCTCTCGACGGCATCCCGCTTCATCCTGATGCTGACCGTGAGTCGGAGCCATTCACTGAGAATGCTGTCAAAAACGAGTGCGATCCACTGGCAGACACCGACAGCGATACCGAAGATGATGAGCATTTTCAGAAAGTCATCCGCCCCGGTTTCGGAGAGATTCTGAGTTCCGTCGGTAAAGAAGACGAGAAAGCGTGGAGGAAGAAGATGAATTGCCGAAAGCAGCATTGCGGCAGGGATCCACATCTTGTATTTCCACCCGAGGCGCCCGGTCACTTCCCGAATCAGTCGGAAGCAGTGTTGTCGCATCTCCCGGGGATCCACATCGAAGCCCGGGGGAGGCGGCCCCTCCGGACCGGGTCCATCCGGGCCCATCGATTCGCCATTCATTTCTTCGGGGCCGGGTGATGGAGCTGCTGGCGACATAATAAACTGGGAAAGTCTGAAATCTTATTCCACCGCCTGCATAGATAGTAAAGCGGAACGTCTTCCCTGTGAGTGAATCGGAAGTCACTCACGAAAACAAGATCAAATCCAGAAACAAAGTTTTCACCGAAATACCACCGATTCGACTCGCTCTTTCTCTCACTATCCCTCACGATCTTTACGCTATGAACGAATCTTCACTCGACTCCCGCATCCGCTCCGTTCGCAAAGGCGTTCGTTCCACTCAGCCGCTGGAACACCGGATCAAAGTAGTGCGTTCTCACTACACCAAAAGACAGTCTGCTCCCCGGCGTGAGGTTCATGTGCAGTTGGCCGGTCGACCGCAGCAATAATTCAGGAAATTTTACATACCAAAACTTTTCACCCGTCAGATTCAGCAACATGACAACCACTCTCGAAGCTCCCACCGCAGTACCGCGTCAGACATCATCCAGCAGCAACGAACTCAACGCCGCCGTGATGCCGAAGCTGACTCCGCAAAACTCCGACCGTCTTGCGATGGGGCTTCTCGTGATTCAGCCGAGCCCTTTCTGTAATATCAACTGCGACTACTGCTACCTCCCGAACCGGACCGATACCCGCCGCATGGACCACGAAGTTCTCGAGCGGGTCATGGACAAGGTCTGGGACAGTGGCCTGGCAATGGCTCCCTTCAGCTTGCTCTGGCACGCCGGTGAACCGCTCGCGGTTCCGATTAAATGGTATGAGAAGGCCTTTGAAATTATCAATCGCCACCCGAAGGCGAAAGAGTGGGTGATTCACTCGGTTCAAACCAACGGTACTCTTATCAATGACAAATGGTGCGATTTTCTGAACGAGCATCAGGTCGAGGTAGGCATCAGTATCGATGGTCCGAAGTTTATCCATGATCACCACCGCAAGAC
Source organism: Verrucomicrobiales bacterium (assembly GCA_022361255.1). Taxonomy (GTDB): domain Bacteria; phylum Verrucomicrobiota; class Verrucomicrobiia; order Verrucomicrobiales; family DEV007; genus Arctic95D-9. The sequence continues at coordinate 13,956 of JAKSBG010000488.1, read as the reverse complement.
CCGGAAAGGGGAGGGCACTTTTGACAAGGCGATGCGCGGGATGGAGACACTCAAAAAGAACAACGTCCCGTTCGGTGTCGTTTCGGTAATTTCCGACGTCTCTGTGGATCACCCCGACGAGATGTATGACTTTTACCGTGAGCATGGCATCACAGGAATCGGATTCAATATTGAGGAAGTGGAGGGCGCCAATGAGAGCTCGTCACTCGGGGAAAGCGGCGGTCTTGACCGGATCCATGCATTTCTGAAACAGTTTTACCTGCGGAACAAAGCCGATGGATTTCCGCTGAATGTGCGGGAGTTCCAGAACGCGGAGCGCAACATTCTCGAACCCGGTTGGTGTTCCCGTCCCGACGGGGAATACTACAACCAGGAAGCTGATCCGTTCGGAATGGTCAATGTGGACTGCTTCGGTAACTTTTCATCTTTCTCTCCTGAACTGCTCGGGCAGCCAACGGAGAAATACGGTTCTTTCTCCTTCGGGAATTTACTCAGTGGCTCTCTCTTTGATGCGACAAAGAACGAGGCTTTCCAGAAGGTTCTCGCTGATATTGAAGCCGGAAATAAGAAGTGTTCTGAGACTTGCGAGTTTTTTCAATACTGTGGTGGGGCATCTCCTTCCAACAAATACTACGAAAACGGAACTTTTGACTCCACCGAGACGCACCAGTGCAGATCTACTGTGAAGATGCCGATGCAGATCATTCTCGAAGATCTTGAAGACGACCTGGGTATTACCGACAGGGAATCTCCGCTCATCGAAATGGCAAAACCGCCCGGAGTCTGAAAACGAATTTGCCAGTGCTTCGCCAGATCCAGCTTAGTGGTTTTGCGACACCGGCAACTAACCAAACCAAAATCAAACCAAGGAAAAAAACATGGCTATACTTAGAAGTAGTGACGGAAAATTCTACGATGTCGAAGACGACCAGCTTGAAGACAAGCTGATCCCGGCAGAAGAGATCAAAGAAAAACTCGGTGACGTCGGCGTCGGTCCGGCACCCGGACCTGTTGGCCCCGGCCCCGAAATGGTAGTGCCCGGAACAGGCGGCCAGGTCGTAATTCAGATCCACACCGGCGGTGCTCCAATGGGTGGAGGCTATGAGCCCGGCCCCGAAGGCGAAGCTGAAGGAGATGTTGAAGCTCACGGCTGGTGCTGGCGACGGAATTATTTCTGTAACCACTGGCGCCGCAACTGCTGGCGCAACCACTGCCGCTAATCTGGAATGTTGAGGGCTCCGGCTCTCAATTCTACCAGCCAAACGGCTCAGAGAACTCCGGTTGTCGAGTCAGGTGAAATCCTGGCCGGCACTCCGGGGTTTTTGCGTTCCGGTGGAATGCGATGAAATGGCAGTTACGACAGAGCCTCAATCCGGAGCCGATTTTGAAATGGTCGAACAGTGTACGCGAACGGTGCACAATCTGATAATTTGATGTATGTCAATTTTGCCGTCAGGTTCCGGAATTTCAGATGACGAGCACTGATCAGGACCTCATTTCCCGTTTGCGCCATGAAACTCTTATGGCCCGGGGGCGGGTTTATGAGGCAGGTGAACCGACTCCTCTGGAAAAGTTGGAGATCGACAGGGACACGACGCTGTTCCTCAAGCGCGAAGACCTTAGTCCCATGCACGCCTACAAATGGCGGGGCGCATACAACTGCATGGCGCAGCTCGATCCGGCTGTCACCAGGGGTGTCGTTGCCGCATCCGCTGGAAATCACGCTCAGGGCGTGGCGATTGCGGCAGCGAAATTCGCCGGGAAAATCAAGGCGAAGATCTTCATGCCGCTGAATACCCCGCAAATGAAACAGGATGCGGTGAAGCGCCTTGGTGGTGATGCTGTCAGTATCAGTCTGGTCGGCGATCGCTACGACGACGCCGTTGCCGCCGCAAAAGAATGGGCGGAGGCCGAAGGCTACGTGATGGTTCACGCATTCGATGACCTTGCCGTTATGGGAGGGCAGGGGACGATTGCAGATGAAGTTGTCATGAGTGGAGAGGGGCCTGTCGACGCGGCATTTTTGCAAATTGGCGGAGGAGGTATGGCAGCGGGAGTGGCCGCCTGGCTGAAAACCTACTATCCGGAAATCACGATTTACGGAGTTGAAGGGAAAGACCAGGCTTCGATGGCCGCGGCGGTGGAAGCCGGTGAACCGGTGACTCTACCGGCGGTTGATGTCTTTTGCGATGGAACGGCCGTTGCCAGAGCGGGTGAGAATACTTTCGCGATCTGTCGGGATTTGATCGATGAATTCCTCACCGTTTCCAACGAAGAGGTCTGCGCGGCAATGCAGTTTCTGTGGGAGCAGCAACGGGTTATCCCTGAACCAGCAGGAGCGATGGGGCTTGCCGGTTGGTTGACCCATCGTGATCAACTGCCCGGGCACAAAAACATCCTGTGCATCGTGTGCGGATCGAATATGGATTTCGCACAGCTGCAGCGTGTTGTTCGTGCCGCGCGGATCGGTTCCTCGCAGCGTCGATACCTGCGGTTTGAAATTGAGGAGCGTCCCGGAACTCTTTTTCATCTTCTTCACGAGCTGCGCACAAAAGCCAGCATCGTCGAATTCCAGTATGGGAAAGTGTGCGAGGAAAAAGCCTGGCCGGTGATCGGCTTTGACTCGAGGGAGAAATCCTTTTCCGAGTTGGTGGAAGGATGGAAAAAGCGGGGCCTTCATTTTGAAGACGTGACCGGTGAGCCCGACATTGAGTTCCGGGCAATCCGCTACGACCCTTCGCTTCTTCATGTTCCGCTGTTCCTGCAGGTGGAGTTCTCGGAACGGGCCGGAGCCCTGGCTGCTTTTCTGGAAGGGGCCTCGAAGCTTTCGGATTTTGTCTATTTCAACTACCAGTATTCCGGGGAACGGGTCGGACGGGCGCTGATTGGTTTCGATTTTCCTGACGCGGACTCGCGCGAACGTTTCATGGAATATGCCGACGGGAAGGAGCACGCAACGCGCTCGGTGAAACCGCTTTCAGAACCGCAAGTGCGACGGGTTCTGGGGGTGGGGGATTGTGAACCCGGTAGCTCACCTGCCGTGAATTCGTGAGCATGGAAAGTCGGGATGGTTCGTCCAACCTGCGAAATCTGCAGGGCGGCATCCGGCAGGTAACCCTGTTTGGTCGGTGACCTGACCCTGTTGACTCGATTACCCAACCCTGTTTACCCTCAATAAATTCTTTATCACATGAGTCGTTCCAATCATCACGAGAATCCCTACGGTGTAGGACTGGCCTACCGATTCAACGTTCATGCGGAAGCCGTCGCAAACCGGAACGAAATTGATTTGCTCGAGCTTTCGACAGAGGACTACATCGTTCGCGAGCGCCGCACCTATTCTGATCCGAATGAGATTCTGCTGAAAGACGCGCTTTCCACCTTTCCCTGCGTCGCACACGGGCTCAGTCTCTCGATTGGCACGGTGGGGGAGCTGAACGAAAACTACCTGAGCTCCACCAACCGGTTTATGGAGCAGCACGGGTTGAACGTATTCAGCGAGCACCTGGCCTTTCACAGTGTCGATGGAAACGATCTGACGATGTTTCTTGCGATCCCTTTTGAAGAGATTGCGGTGCAGTGGGTTAAGCAGAATTATTACGCGGTTCGACGGAAGCTTCAGCGTCCTTTTGCGTTGGAGAATGTGACCTATTCTTTTCCGGCACCACACAGCTCGCTCAGCGAAGCGGACTTTCTTCGGCGCATTTGCGAAGAAACCGACTGCACCCTGCTGCTCGATGTTACAAATGTGTTTAACAACGCGCACAACCACGGCTACGACCCGATTGAGTTTTTCGATAAACTCCCGATGGACCGCGTTTCACAGATGCACCTTGCCGGAGGGCACCAGCGGGAGGACGGGCGATGGGAGGACAGTCATTCTGCTCCGGTGATGCCGGAGGTCTGGCCGCTCTTTGATGAGGCGGTGAAGCGCTCCACGAATCTTCGCAACGTCATTCTCGAGCGTGACAGCAAGCTGAAGCCCTTTTCCTCGGTCATGGATGATATCCGCAAGGCACGGGAAATCTTCTACACCCATCGCCCCGCGACTGCCCCGCAGAATCATCTACCTGATTTTGTCGACGAGCCGGTGCCGGAACCTGATCCTCTTTCATCCGATTTTGCCGGGCTGCGTTCCTTTCAACGAACCCTGATGGGACGAATCACTGACCCTGCCTTTCGCAAGGCGTTTTTAGAGAATGCACCGGAAGCCGTGAAGAAATTTGATCTCATTGATCCGGAGTGGTTTCAGAAGATCGTGGACTGTCCGGGAGGAATGGTTCACGAATTTGAAGAGGCCTGGGACTACTTCCAGAAGGAGGACGAGCAGGTCGCTGAGGAATACGAAAAACGCGAGTGGGCGGCATGGGCACAACAACTGGGGCAGGGAGGCTGGTAGGCATTTCGCTTAACCTTTTTCTTTTCCTCTTTCTTGCTGCATAGCTTCCGCGTTTGTGGTCTAGTCCGGCATGTCCGACTTCGAGACCGCTTTGCGTCGAATACGAAAACACGGGGAGGGAATCCTCGATGATGCAGCAGAGATGCTGCGACAGCTGGTTCGCGATACGAGTGACGCGATTCACGCTTCGGAGGGATCGATTCTCGTTCCGTCCGAAGATGAAACGGAATTGCGTTTCCTCGTCTCGATGAATCCTGCGCTGGATCCGTCCGACATCAGGGTGCCGGTGGATGGCTCTGTCAGTGGATATGTTTTCAGCTCCCGTCAGGCCATGGCAAAGATTCATCCCGACAGTATCGGGGTTTCGAAGGTGGATGAAGCAGCGAAGCTGACAACGAAGTATCTGCTCGCTGTACCAATCGTGGATGATGACCGCGTCTATGGCGTCGCTACTTTTGTGAACCGGGCGGAGGGGCACGCAGATGAACCGTTCTCCATCGACGAGCTGAAAATGGCGCAGGGATTCGGGGAAATTTACGCCACAGGAATGAAGTTATACCGGAAGATCGAGTTCAGCACGTCTGTCGCGGAGTTGGAAATTCGCGAACATGCCTGTGAGTTCGGTCTGGACGGTCTTGAGGAAAATTCCGGAGCCAGGGGGGTAGCAGCAAAATACCGGCTTCCTGCTCTGCTTGCGGAGAAATCGTTGACCCTTCCCGAGCGGGAACGCGAAATGCTTTACCGGATGGCTGATTTGCTCGGTGAATATGCGGAGAGGACCGACGTGGAAGAAGATTATGACCTTTGACCAAATTCTCGATCGGGATCGGCTCCGTGAATGTCTCGAAACCGGGACGGGGAAAGGAGTTCGGGTAGGAATCCTTGATTCCGGGGTCGCATCAGGTTTGCCGGAGTTGAATGGGCGCGTCGTTTCCAACTACGAGGTCGTGGAGCGGCGACATGGCAAGCCTTCGATATCGAAGCTGGAAGAGGGGAAGGATGTGATCGAACACGGAACGGCCTGCGCCTACATCATTCATCAGCACGCACCCGATGCCGAGATGCACAGCATTCGCGTAATCGGGGCTTCGCACAGTTCCACCTCCCAGAAACTGCTCGCCGCTCTTGAGTTCGCGGTCGAACAGAAGTGGGATATTCTCAATCTCAGTTTGGGAACGGAATCGAGCTACGAACAGCTCGCGCGGCTTGCCGACCAGGCCTACTACCAGGGCATGATCTGGATCGCGGCAAAGGATAACAAGAGAAACAAGGTCGGTTATCCGGCCGGACTGGCTTCCGTAGTGGGAGTGGACATGGACTTTTTCGAGCAGCCTTCGCAGTTTCGCTTTCATGCCGGGAAAGTGATCGAGGTCGAAGCCTGCGGAGTTTACGTGGATGCTCCCACCTCAAACGGTGGGTGGCAGCAGTTCACGGGAACCAGTTTTGCCTGCCCCCAGGTAACCGGAATTGCCGCAAGACTGCGTGAGCATTTCCCCGATTTGACGCCGTTTCAGTTGAAGGCTGCGTTGGCAAGCCTGAGAGAAAATCAGGACTCGCCGGATTGAGTGCTCGCCGGATACAGAAAAGCGCCGCAGAGGGAGTGCTCCTGAAAAGCGGGGATGCCGGCTGAGGGGCCGAATTCCCCGTTGGAGAATAATCCGGCAAGCGGAAAGGTGCCGAGATGCTCTTCGATGAGCCGGACGTCTCTGTCCTCGGCATCGTAGAGCTCTTTTCCCCGGCCCTGCCCCCCACAGAGCACGCCCGCGAACGGGGTTTTGTATTGCTCCCTGATATGTCGGCAGTGTTTCCTGAGTTCTTCCTCGGCAGCTTTTCCGTCGCGCATCTGGAACTGCATCGTTTGTCCCTCACGCGGAGAATCGGCAAGTTCGAGCCAACCTTTTTCGAGATCGGTGCTGACGATATGCCGGATGAGAAAATTGCCGATTTCGTAGCGTTCAACCTGCTCATTGATCGCGAGTCCCGCGCAGATATTTCCGACGGCTTCGGCCTGAAGTTCATCGGGCAGGGCCTCCCAGGTTGCTGCGAGCACGGAAAAAGCCTCCTTTCTACCGATGGTCAGAACGTTTTCGTCACGTGAGCCGGTGACTACAAAGGGTTCGCCTATCGGGCTGCAGCCCTGCGATACGAGGGGGACCACGCGGAGCGGACCGGAGAGTGCCAGGAGCAGCTCGCCGGAACGGACAATACCGGACTCGGTAAAAACGAATACATCCTCTGCCCCGGGACCACCGGCAGCATATCCTCCGACAAGGGGAACTTCGGGGAACGATTCATGCAGGACGGGAATTGCGCCCCCAGCGTCGGAGGCGACCGGATTGCCGAAAAGGAAAAAGCCGACCGGATCGGGAACTGCCAGTCGAATCGCCGCAGCGTTCGATGGATTCTCGAAACTCTTGATTTCCGTCTCAGGAAGTTTCAGGAACAGCAGGGAAATGCCGGTCGTGTTTTCGTGTTCTTTCTGAAAGCCATAGAGGCCGCTTCCCGTTGCCCCGATAATTCGCGAGGCGTGACCGTCGATTTGCAGAATTTCAATGAGTTGCGAAAGGTTTTCCCGGTAATCGGAGGTGACGAAGGCGAGCACCAGGTCCGGATCCGAACCGAGATTGGCGAGGCAGCCCTCAGCCGCCCGGGTGAGTGAGGGCGCATCGAAGGTGGTGGGAATCAGGCAGGAAGCGGAGCGGCATTTGTCGGTTTTATCCTCCAGTTTTGCCACTTTTTCCCCGTTCGCTGTTTCTGTCATTTTTTGCTGTCTTGCTTGAGTCCGGTAGGTTGGACGAGCGAGTCACACCTTTGAGGCGGTGAAACAAGGGGTGGGGAAAGCGGAAACCGCTCCGAAAAACACTGGACTTTTTCGGATACAACGTTTTAGGCTCTCCGCCTTCCTTCTATCATAGACTTAACATTATGAAAACGACCCTTATTGCCGCATTGGCATTCGCTGCACTCGCCATCACCGGAAACGCCCAGTCGGGTGGAGTAGCTGTTCTCGACATCGACGCTGTCGCCCGTGAACTCGGTGTGGAAGAGAAAGTCCGTGTCGATCTGCTCAATATGCAGAATTCGCTCAATCAGGAACTGCAAAAGACCCAATCCGCCCTGCAAAACCAGATGACAGGTGTAGAGCGCGCTGCCGGGCAGAATCCGACTGAAGAGCAGCGCCGTCAGATCGTTGCCACCAACCAGCAATTGAACTCCGAGTTCAATCGCCTCAAGGGGCAGGCGCAAAACACTCTTGCGAGCGAGCGCGTTCGTCTCATCAACGAGTTTCGTATTAAGCTCGAGCCAATTGCACTGGAGGCTGCTAAAGCTAAGAACCTTGAGGTGGTTCTCATGAAAGTCACTCCTCCTGTTTTCGCTTTCGCGAGTGCAGTCGACATTACCGAAGAAACCACTAAGCTTGCCCGCGAAGCAGGAATGGAAGTTGATATCGCTGCAGCAGCTGAGCAGGCCAGACCTACTGTGGCGACTCCCGCAGAAGGCAAAGCCGGAGACAAGGGCGAAAAAGAAAAAGGCAAGGGCAAGGAAAAAGGAAAAGAGTAAGTTCTTATCCCTGTCAGAAAATTCATTTTCAATTCATTCGAAGCAAACCAGCAACTATGGCAACCAAGGTAGGAGTGATCGGAGCGGGCGGCATGGCCCAGTATCATATTCAGGGATTCCGTCAGGCAGGCGCCGAAGTCGTCGCAATGGCAGACGTCAACGAAGAGGCAGCCAAAGCAACGGCGGCCGAGAACGACATTCCGAATGTTTTCGGTGATGTCGGCGAAATGCTGGCTTCCGATGTGGATGCGGTTTCGATCATCGTGCCGAATAAATTCCACGCGCCACTGGCGATTCAGGCTCTTCAGGCCGGAAAGCACGTGTTTTGCGAGAAGCCTCCGGCAATGAACGCTGCCGAGGTGAAGGAAATGATCACTGCCCGCGACGCGGCCGGAAAGCAGTTGATGTTCAATTTCAACAACCGCGCTCGTCCCGAGTCACGGGAAATGATGAAACTCATCAATGATGGCGTGGTCGGAACGATCAATTCTGCTCAGGCCAAGTGGTGCCGCCGCACCGGTATTCCCGGATTCGGAGGATGGTTTACAACCAAAGCACTCTCCGGAGGTGGCCCGGTAATTGATCTGCTTCATATGTTGGATCTCGCGATGTATTTCATGGGGAATCCGAAGCCTGCCTACGTCATGGGCGGAACCTTCGATGATCACATCACGAACAAGGATTTCAAAGGCCCCTGGGGCATTCCGGATCGCGAAGACGGAGTAACGGATGTGGAGTCCGCAGCTCACGGTTTCGTAATGTTTGAGACCGGACAAACCCTCAGTTTCCAGATGTCATGGGCCGAAATGGTGAAGCGGGAGGAGGTTTCCGTTGTTTTCCAGGGCGTAAGCGCAGGTGGAAAGGTGGAAAGACTTTTCGGTAGCGACGGTGACGACGCCACTGCGATCGATACCTGCGAGCTGTATGTTCAGGAGGACGGCAAGTCCGTCGATAAGACAATTGAAGTGGAGGAATGCGAAGATATGGGACGCATCAACTCCGCGGCAAACTTCATCGAAGCGATCGAAGGTACCGCAGAGCCGCTCAACAATGCCGAGCAGGGGCTCGCGCTCATGCAGATCATTGACTCCGTTTACGAGGCAGCCGAATCCGGCAAGCCTGTTGCTATCTGATTCGAAGCGATCTACTAATCTTACAAAAAGGGCGGGGAGAGTTATCTTTCCGCCCTTTTTCGTTTTCTTTCATTTCTGTATAAAACGTCGTGTTAGCGATACGCTGAGTGCGTTTGTTCTATCGAATCGTTTTGAATATTTCGATCCGGGCGAACGTCAGACGATCGTGTCCATTCAGCGCGAAACGCATCCGGATCTTCCTGCCAACTGGAGTGGTCCTTCTTTTGCGAATTGCTCGAATGGGAACAAGCAACCTTCTTCCTTGCCACAGGGGGAACGAACCACTAAAACGGAATCGCTATGAAAACCAAATCCATTCTTCTGCTGCTTGCCGCAGCACTTACCAGCCCGCTAATCGTCGTAACGACTACCAGTTGCACTTCCGACGGCTACTATGCCCGTCCCGGAGATGTTCGCTTTAACCAGCATGGTCGCTACAAAGAAGGAAAGCGCACTCACGCAGAGAAGAAGTATCTACGTCCGCGCTAGTGAATCCGGGATAATCCCGGTTAGTCGGATCCGCCGGGGACGTCATTCGTGATTTCATCAGCGTACAAATTGACGTGGCTGATGATCTCGTATGAGTCAGCCTCATCAACACCGACCTCTTTGAGTGTGTTGATGAGGTGTTCGGTAAAGCGGCCAAACTCGCGTTTGCTGATCGCCATTCCGCGATGGACGTCTCCCAGCGGACGACCGCTGTAAGTGATTGGTCCGCCCGTTGCAGCGGAAAAAAACTCCCGTTGCATGGCCACCAGCTTCGGCATCGGAACGTTTTTGAAATACGGGGAGAGTTCCGCGTCCCCGAGAACTTTTGCGTAGAAGCTGTCTACGAGCCTGGAGATCGTTTCAGCGCCGCCGATGCGATCATAGAGAGTGGATAGGGAGTCGTCGTTGGTGTTCATCAGAATGGTGGGAAAAACCTGTTTGTCTTTTCCACCATCACGGAATCATTCTTTTTCGGCTAACCGGATATTGCGGAAGTCGATCGACATATTGCGCTTTGCGTGCAGCTGCAGGCCGATAGGACCTTTTTCTTTTCCGGATTCGCTCGTGTAGGTCATCACCTTTTTCCCGTTGAGGTAGCTGGTGTAGGTGGATCCGCGTACTTCAATTTTCAGGGTGTTCCAGTCATCCATTTTCAGCAATTCTTTCACCCCTTCCGCTTCGACAGGGTATCCCTTCCCGGGGATGTAGGGGGATGCGGTCATATCCCGCTTGAGTGATCCGGAAATACCGATCTGAATCTGGTCCTCTGATTTCAGATGAACTCCGGAATCGATCGTGCCCTCGCCGAATTTAAAATCCAGGGTGACATCGAAGTCGGAAAATTCCTCTTCCGTCCAGAGAACCGAACCCTTCTGGTCAGGTCCGCTCCGGACTTTCAGAATGCCGTCTTCTGCAAGCCACCAGATGTTTCCTTCCGGAGCTTTCCAGCCAGTGAGGTCCTTGCCGTTGAAGATGGATTTTCCAGCCTCATCGGAGTGAAGGAGCGGTGTCAGAACAAGGGTTGCCACAGCAAATAGAGTGATTCGTTTCATGATAGGATTGAGTTATGTGAAAGGCTATCCGTTTTTCCGGGCTTTCGCCCAGGAGTCACGGAGCGGGACCGTCCGGTTAAAAACCGGCTTGTCGTTTTCGCTGTCGGCATCGACACAGAAGTATCCCAGTCTCTCGAACTGAACCGTTGTTCCGATATCGAGCCCGGCGAGGTTCGGCTCCAGTTTTGCTTCACTGAGCACATCGAGCGAGTCCGGATTCAAGTGATTCAAAAATCCGCCGTCAGCCCCGTCGGGATTTTCGTGGGCGAACAGCCGGTCATAGACACGCACTTCCGCATCCACGGCATGCTTTGCACTGACCCAGTGAATCGTTGCTTTCACCTTGCGGCCGTCGGGCGGGTTTTGACCGCCCCGTGTTTCGGGATCGTAGGTGCAGCGCAGCTCAAGAATGTTCCCCTCGTCGTCTTTCACAACTTCGTCGCAGCGAATGAAATAGGCGGAGCGAAAGCGAACCTCTTTTCCCGGGGCAAGGCGGAAAAACTTCTTCGGAGGATCTTCCATGAAGTCATCTCTTTCGATGTAGAGTTCACGGGAGAAGGGGACTTTGCGGGTTCCCAGTTCCGGTTGTTCCGGATTGATAACCGCTTCGAACTCTTCCTCTTTATCCTCCGGGTAATTCGTGATCACCAGTTTGATGGGATTCAACACTGCCATGTAGCGGTTCGCATCCCGGTTCAACACATCGCGCACCGAGCTTTCCAACAGCGAAATATCGTTGGTTCCTTTGAATTTGGTGATTCCAATCGTTTTACAGAATTCACGGATCGCCTCAGCAGGGTAGCCACGGCGGCGAATTCCCGAAATCGTGGGCATGCGGGGATCGTCCCAACCCGAGACGTGATTTTCCTCAACAAGCTGGAGCAGCTTTCGCTTGCTCATTACCGTGTAATTTAAGTTCAATCGTCCGAACTCAATCTGACGCGGGCGCGAGGGAACCGGCAAGTTGTCGAGAAACCAGTCGTAAAGGGGACGGTGATTCTCAAACTCCAGTGTGCAAAGCGAATGAGTGACGTATTCGAGAGCGTCACTCTGGCCATGAGTGAAGTCATACATCGGGTAGATACACCACTCATTCCCGGTACGATGATGTTCTGCGTGCACGATTCGGTATAGGACAGGGTCGCGCATGTTCAGATTCGGGTGCGCCATATCGATTCTGGCCCGCAGGACTTTTTCCCCGTCTTTGAATTCCCCCTCTTTCATTCGGCGGAACAAATCCAGGTTTTCCTCAACGAGCCGGTCGCGAAACGGGCTGTCCGTTCCCGGGTTCTGCAAATCACCGCGCCCCTTGCGGATTTCCTCGGCATTCTGATCATCGACGTATGCTTTTCCTTCTTCGATGAGATGGATGGCCCACTCATGAAGCTTTTCGAAGTAGTCTGAGGCAAAATAGAGATGATCACCCCATTCAAATCCGAGCCACTTGATGTCTTCTTTAATCGAGTCGACATACTCCACGTCTTCCTTAGTCGGATTGGTATCGTCGAAGCGGAGGTGGCAGCGGCCTCCGTATTCCTCGGCAATACCGAAGTTCAGACAGATCGATTTGGCGTGACCGATGTGGAGATATCCATTCGGTTCCGGGGGAAACCGGGTAACGGTGCCGTCGTGTTTGCCCGAGGAAAGGTCCTCGTCAATAATCTCGCGGATAAAGTCTTTTGAAGGTGGTGCCGGAACGCTCATTCGGTTGGGGACAGGGCGGTGAAGGTAAGCCCGAATGCAAAAGGTTCAACGTGCGAAAATACATTCGATCCTCAATAGAGATACAGGTCTCGATTGGACTCCAGAAGAAAGAAAAGGGAAGGGGGGGATTAGATAAATCCTGTTTGTACAATCGTTTACAATCGGGGAGACAGCGCATCAGAATGATTGATTCCCGCTGAGGATGGCGGCGTGATTATTGACTGCCCTGAGAGAGCAGCATGGTGAAAACATGCGGATACACGTTTCAGAGCGCCGGAAATTTGCAGACTTGATTCTTACACTATATACTCAAATGGAAATGCACGGTTGGTCAGGTCAGAGAAAAGGGGGGGGCTGGCTTAGGTCCTGGTTTCAAATTTCATGATTCGCCAACCGGCCCGAATTGAGTTGAATCAGACCGCATTCCCGGTGGAAAAGGGCTTTCTACCGAGAGCGCCGGGTTCCATGTGACGATGATATGATTCCTTTTACTGACCGGTCCGTAGAATGCGTTTTCGAGCAATACCCGATTGAGGTGAGATCGAAAATGTTTGCTCTCCGCGATTTGGTATTTACGACTGCGGAACGGGCAGGGGTGAGCCCGTCTCTGGTGGAATCATTGAAGTGGGGCGAGCCGGCATACCAATGCAGGGAAGGATCGACCTTGCGGATGCATTGGAAGGAAAATGATCCGGATTCGTACAGGCTGTTTTTCCATTGTGGAACCTCTCTGGTCAGTACCTTTCGTGAGGTTTACAAATGCAACTTTACGTTCGAGGGCAATCGGGCAATTCGCTTTTCGACCTGCGAAGAACCGGATCTCTCACTGGTTGGGAGATGCATAGAGGTTTCCTTGCTGTATCATCGGGTGAAGAAGTTGCCGCTCCTTGGTCTTTCGGCCTGCCCAGGGGAATCGTAAATGTTCTATGACATTTCCCGGCGGAATGATCGAAGTGTCAAAATCGCCGCGATAACGACGAGAATTGCACTGAAAAAGAATGGTGCGCCGGGCAGAATCAACGGGGCTTTTGAAGATACGAAATATCCGAAGATGCCGGTCGCGAGAGGCGGTCCGACAAAGCCGGCGACACTTTGCAGACTTGTGAGTGAGCCCTGGATTTCCCCCTGTTGGTCATCGCCTACCGTGCGGGAGATCATTCCCTGGATCGCCGGAACGGAGAGACCGGAGAGCGAACCGAATACGATGATCACGTATACCATCCATCCTTCTGGTGCCAATCCGTAGCCGACGAGGGCGAGTGCCATGACAACAAAGCCGAATACGGCAGCGTTTCTCTCCCCGATTTTCGGAATGATGATCCGGGTTAGTCCTCCCTGAACGATAGCTGCCATGAGACCAACCAGGGCGAGCGAATACCCTGTCTGGTCGGTACCCCACTGGTATCGGTAGGCAGTGTAAAGCACCCAGATGCTCGGGTAGACCTGGTGGGCGACGCTGCTGATAAAATAACTGATAGAAAGCCCGAGAACCAGTGTCTGATGGCGCAGTTGATTGAGCGCTCCGACGGGATTTGCCCGGGACCAACTGAAGGCGCGGCGATTCTCCTTTTTCAGGGATTCGGGCAGGATGAAAAATCCGTAGATCCAGTTAAGAAGG
>JAKSBG010000308.1 GCA_022361255.1 Verrucomicrobiales bacterium | reverse complement strand
CGAAGCGGAAGAAGACGAACGCTGGCACCCGACTTCAGACAACCATCCCCATCTCGTCAAGATGGTGAACGACGTCAAGATCGCTCACGGAGGACAACCGAACGGTAGTTTTTACATCAATGAGTATCGTCAGGTCATCGTCCCGGTGGTCGGAGACGACCGCTATTTCCTGGCCGGGGAATACGCCGATCCACTCCGATTTGATTTTGAAGGGAAACGAATCAGCGGCGAACCCTTTGATCTCGACCAAAACCCGCTGACTCCTGGATCAAAATGGATGGGACCCCACGCAGGTATTCCCTACGTTCTGGCGGCTGGAGGGCAGGACATTTATTACAAGTATTCTCCCAGACCGCAGGTGACGAAGAAAGTCAGCCTTTCCAAGAAGATCGCCCCCGCCGAAGCAGGTAAGGTCGCAGCCCGAATTCGAGAGGTTCTCGGTTTTGAGGGAGGGCGCTTCTACGTCAACGAGTTCGCTTCAATCTTCTCTCCCGTCCACACCGGCATTTCCTGGGAGTACCTTTATATCGGCCAGCTGGATCTGGAGTCCTGGTTTCCAAAGACCCACGCCGGCGAACCGGATCCAAGCGCAGCAAGCCAGCCAACGCTGTTTCCGGAGGGTGAGCAAAGAGGTCACTCATAGTATGGCGTTTGTCTGCGGGCCTCCCCGTGCTACAACCAGATTGTGCGAAATCGATACCGAAAGACATTGCGAAGCGCGGTCGAGCCAGTACGGCCGGTGATGAAGCTTGGCGAATCCCGCGCCTTCCCGATTTTGCTCAGTATTCTGAATAGCGCTCAATTACGCTCTTGAGCATTTCTTCCATGTAGATTGATATCTCGTTCTGAGAATCGAAAACGCCGTCCGCAATCGCCTTATCCCAATACACTCTAGCCTCCTCATAGTAGGGAATTGTAAGGCGACGAAAAAAGTCCACGTAATTCCTGATGTCAGAGATTCTGGCTCGTTTACAATCCGGGTCGTGATATGGGCCGGGATCAAGATGCATCAACAGTTCGGGAATTAAGTGGCGCATTACATTGTGCAAATGGTCATCGGCACGGCCTTTTGTATCTCCATGTTGGTAGCACCCCTCTTGTCCGCCTATGGGACTCATTGAATGGTGATGTGTAATCCGGAAGCTGTGCACTTCGCCTTTTTCAGAATCATGAATCCATTCGATCCAGCCATCTTCGGGCTTTTCAATCACCTGCTTACATGTGTCACACACGAATTGTTGTAGTGGAATTAGCATCTTTGTGTTTTTTGCAGATTAGGGTAAGACGGCCGTTTACCCGATGATCCCTTTACAGATCCGGCCTTCCCGCTCCGTGCTTCTCAAGTTGTCACGCATTTGACCGTCTTGTCATTGGTTGAGGCCGAGCTTAGCTTGATGAACGCTCTCTGCACAAGCTCGAACTCAGGAGCGGGGCAGCAAGGAAGAGCTGTTTATGTCGGAAGTTCGATCTCCCAGCTAAAAGAAAACCCGCCCTACGAAGGAGCGGCGGGTTTTCTCCGGCTGCCTCACCTCCTTCACGCATTCGGGAGGGGCAGCCGTGTATGTCGTCAACTCAAGCCGACCAGTCCTTCGAACAGACCGTGAAGGGCCTGTGTGCGATGCACGACCGTGTTCGGGTTGATGCCCTTCATCACTTCGGTGGCGGCGTTGAAGAGGCTCCACGCGTTGCGGGGACGGAAGTCATCGTGCGACGGGGTGCGCCATTCCTGCAGGACGCCGGGGATCTGGCTGGGCGTGATCGCTCCGCAGTCCGTGGCCTTGATGACGAGATCGTGGGCCTGCGGATTGGTGATCCGGCGGTCTTGGTAACGGGCGACGCGCTCGTCGATCTGCAGGAATCGCTCGCCGAGACGACCGACGGCTCTCGAGGTGAGATGCCGGAGATCGCGCTGGGCGAACTTGGTGTGCTTGCGACTGATCCGGACCTCGCCACCGAAGGCGAGATTGTCGCAGACGAAGACCCGCGAACCGGCGACGAGGCCGGCTGGGTAAGTCTTGTCGTGCGAGTTGCGGATCCCGACGACCCAGCCGTAGTCGCGATCCTGCCTTCCGGGGAAGTTGACCTCGAACAGACCGAACATTCGAGCGCCTTCATGGGAGAGGGCAAAATGCTCACCGTTGAGCCGGAAGCCCGCCGATTGCAGTTGCGACTCGACTTCGTGGATGAGACCGGCGTGGGCCAGCGGATACCAGGTTTCCGTCCCCGATGGAGTGGGAACATTGTAGACCGACCGCCGGTCGACTAGTTCAGCACCACAGTGGAGAAGCATTCCCTGCGGCGGTGCCTGCTCGCAGGGGGCTTGGTTTTCGATGAGTTGGTTCATGATGTTTTCGATTTGGGTTTGGGTTGGATGGTTGAGGTTGAAATGAAGGCCCATCGCCCGACTCACACCGCTTTCCGGGTGAGCCAGACGAACAGCCCGGCCAGCAGGGCGCTGACGAGGAGGAATGGCCACCAGCCGCTGAGGATCCCGAGCAGGAATCCGGCGGTGGCAGCCACGGCAAGGATGCGGAAGATGAAGTCATCCATGACGACCTCCTCTCTTGCGGGCTACGCCGAGGACCGCGACGAGAACGGCTACCACGAGCGAGACTCCGAGAAACCGAAGTCCCTCACCGACCGGTGCCATGCTCCCGCCCGCGAGCGAACAGGAACACTGGAGGAAGGCGAATGCGATGGCTGCCTCGAGGAAAAGGAAGGCTCTCATTTCGAGCCTCCTTTCCACGTCCGGCACTGGTCAAAGTAGTCGCAGTAGCTGCAGTGCAGTCCCGGCGAGGGAACAAAGTCCTCCGCCTCGACGCCCTGCACGTAGCTCTCCATCATCCGCATGAGCCGACGCCCCTGGTCCGGGGTCATTGGACTCAGTGGAGTGACGACGAGTTTCGGCGTTTTGGTTTTGACCAGATGGTGCAATTCCATGCCGCTCTCTGGATGACCGGTGGCTTCGCGGTAGAGCACCGCGTAGCAGCTGAGCTGGATCTCATTGAGATGGCCAACCTGCCGGACATTGGGCGTCTGGGCCGTGGTTTTGAAATCCACGATCCTTCCGCCCGCACGAACGAGGTCGATGACGCCCTTGAGTGGAGGCAGACCGGCGGCCACGAAGTCGCGTTCCACCACGACCTCGACGGCTTCCGGTTTCTCGGCCAGCGGGATCGG
>JAKSBG010000382.1 GCA_022361255.1 Verrucomicrobiales bacterium | reverse complement strand
TCACCGCGGCCTTCTCCTCTCTCTCGGATCGAGTGCTCACCTTGCAGGGCAAGGCTAACTCACAACGTCTACGAGGGCCGGCCTCTACCTCTCTCTACATCCGCTGCAACTTCCTTCCTTGTTGTGGGTTGGTTAGTGCTCCTGAGTTTGAATCAGTTCGCTTTTTTCGCGTTCTGTTCTGTTGTTACCTGATGATACAACTCCCAGATGAACCCAGACAACTCCCGGGCGATTGCGACAACGATTTTGTTCCGATGCAACTGTCTCGCAGCAAGGCATCGGAACCGATAGTTCAATCGATTCTGAGCCCGCCATGCAATGCGCCTGACCTCCCGGCTCTGCCCGGCTTGCCGGGCAGATAACTGAGGTGACACTCTCGGGGCATGATTGTAGTGGGACGCACATTCGATCAGCATCCAGCGGGCGTGTCCGTTGCCGGTTTTGGTGATGCCGCCTTGTCTGCGTTTTTCTCCACTGGAAGATTCTTCCGGGACCATTCCCAGGTAGCCCATGAGCTGACGAGGATGCTTAAACCGTGAGATGTCACCCAGTTCGGAGATGACGGTCATCGCCGCCACTTCCTTGAAGCCTTTGAAGGCCATCAAGGCACGGACGTAGTTCTCGCGTTCCCATTCAGGAAGGAGTTCCTTCATTTGCTTCTCGATGCGGGCAACTCGCTCGACTCCGGAATCAACTTCCAAAATATATTCCTCCAGTACTAACTGTTGGGCTACATGCTGCATCCGGGTCCTGCGCAGATAGTTCATGTGGGCCTGGGTCCAGTTGGTTTTGCCATCGTAGCGGTAGCCGTTGCGGAGCATGAACATGCCGAGCTGTTGTTTGGCACGTGACAGGGCCTGCATGGCATCGGTCCGGGCGCGGCAAAGATCCCGCACCGCTTCGTCCCTGGCTTCGGGAATGTGGATCGCGGCGAGTTCCCCGGCCCGATGAAGGCGGGCGAGCTTGCGGGCGTCACGCTTGTCGGTCTTCACTCGTTTCCCGGATTTTTCGGGAACTTCCGAGGGACCAACGATGATGCAATGGTAGCCGAGTTGGAGCAGGCGGCGAGCGAGGACAAAGCCGGTCGGCCCTGCCTCGTAGACGATGGATATTTCGTCCTTTTTCACTCCGAACTTTTTGCGAATTCGGAGGAGTCCACGTTCAGCAGAGAGATTCGATCCTCCCCACTTTCCATGGGATTGGGGTTCGCTCCCGTCGGCAAGAGCAGTAGCAACAACGATGGAGTTTTTATGGACGTCGAGTCCGAGATATAGTTTTGTATTCATGGCGTGTTCTGATTTGGTTCGCTTGTTGATTTTTCAACGCTTCAACATGTAGGATAGGTCTCGCCGTTAAAAGCGAGATAGCCCACGAAATGAACCTCAGAGCACGCCACCTAATTTAACTGACAAGGCTGGAGCGACTCGGAAGTCCAGCCATATTGTCTCG
>JAKSBG010000115.1 GCA_022361255.1 Verrucomicrobiales bacterium | reverse complement strand
GATCACTTCCGCAGGCAGAAGTGAGGTAAAAAGAAAAAGTAGTGGGAGGATGATTCTAAGCATGGCGAAGGAAGACGGTTGGGTTTTTTCCTGACAAACACAGGAAGCTTTTGTAATTCGATCCTGCCGAAACTCCTACATTACAGACGGAAGAGGTAGGTTCTGTCAATCCTGCCGGTTTTTTCCCTCTCGACCTTGCTTTTGGGAACATGTTTGCCAGCGGATGGAAATTTCGCCAAGAATAACATCATGTCATACAGGATCGAATCGATTGAGCTTTATGTCCGCGAAATGCCGCCTGACCGGATGGTATTCGGAATCGGGAAGGCTGATCAGACGGGAAAAGCGAAATCACCAAAAAGCCGGAGGCCTCGCGCGATACTGCTCACCAGGTTAGTGTTGCAATCAGAAGATGTCGGGATGGTGACAGGATGTTCCGGGGATCGTCCGTCTTTTGGTTGGCTCGACAAGCGACCAGATAAGGCTCCGGAGGAGAAGTTATCACTGTTGCTGAATCTCGTCGAAGAAGCACGAAAGATTTATCTGGAATGCGGTAGGCAATTTGATTCTCCGTTTGCTCTCTGGCTTGAGGCGGAGCAGAAAGTCAAAGCAAAAGCGAGCGAATTGGGCGCCGAAGAATTGATGGGGAGCTATGCATCTGCATTGTTTGAGCGAGCCGTAATTGATGCCTTCTGCATTGCGGAAAACACCAGCTTTTATTCTGCGTTTCGCAAGAACCTTTTCGGGATAGTGCCCGGAGAAGTCCATCCTCAACTGACTGGCTTTGACATCACTTCTGTTGTTCCGGACGTTCCCGGAAGTTCTTTCGCGATTCGCCATACGGTGGGTTTGTCAGACCCAATTACTGAGAAGGACTGGCCGGAGGATAAAAGAATCAATGATGGTGAACCGGAAACATTGGAGGCGTACATCGAACGCGATGGCCTGCAGTATTTGAAAATCAAGATCTCGGGTAACCCTGATGCAGATCTCTCTCGTCTCGGAAAAATCTGGAATCAATGCCTCGTTGGTCGCAACGATCCGAAGGTAACACTGGATGGTAACGAGGCCTATACGGACATTGCTGCATTTGCTTCCTTTGTAGAACGCTTCGAAAAGGATCTTCCGGGTCTATTCGACCATACTCTGTTTATCGAGCAGCCGTTGACTCGCGCTCTTACTCTCGACCCTACCACCATTCCTCATGTGCGCCGGATCAGCAGAAAGAAAGCTCTCGTGATTGATGAAGCGGATGGTACAACAGACGCGTTTCGACGAGCCTTTGCAATTGGGTATTCCGGCTGTTCTCACAAGAACTGTAAGGGTGTTTTTAAGTCCCTGTTAAACTACGCATTGTGTCACCACTTTGAGGATGCAACGGGGAGGGAAGCATTTTTGAGTGCAGAGGATCTTTCCAATATGCCGATGATTCCGTTGCACCAGGATTTCGAAGTAGTGGGAGCCCTGGGACTGTTACACTGCGAGCGGAATGGGCACCATTACGCCTTCGGGCTCTCGCATTTGACACGGGAAGAAAAACTTGCCGTGATGCGTGAGCATCCCGAGACGTATCATACGAAAGATAACGAAGTGTTTCTTTCTATCCGGGAAGGGCAGTTGAGCTACAATTCAACAGCAGCTGGATTTGGAAGCGGTGCGAAGCCACGGTGGGATGCATTGACGGGGTTTCAGGAGTGGCGCGAGAGGGAAGGGGCATAGTCAGTCCCGTGCCCGGCGAGCAGCGATAAATGAACGAACCGCCATGATTGTGTAATAACCGCAGATAACGACCATTCCCAGGATGAGCAAAGTCGAAGTGGCACCCCAGTCAAGAGCCCCGTCTTTGACGATACCCATGGCAATTCTGCCAATTCCGGCGACCGCGCCCAGCAGCGAAAACAATACGGCGATGTGCATTCCGGCCATGTGGTTTTTCATGGCTACCAGTGCACCGAGAAGCATTAGAATCCCGACGAAAGAGGGGATTGCTGCAGTAATGGATTGTTTCGAAGCTCCCAGTGCCTCCCATGCAAAATAGCCGAGCGCTCCGAGAGCGATGAGGAGAAAGGAGCAAATGTAGGTGAGTTTTTTCATGGGGAGAGTTTGCGATGTTTGACGGGATATTGCAACCGGTATGGATCCGGGGATACTGCGTGCTCTGTGAGATACGCGATAAATGGTTCGCCGGATGCTTCTGTGTTTTCAAGGAGGGGGCCTACCCGGAAGTGATGCGTAAGGCAAGCCACGGGGTCACGTTCAGAGAGATGACCAGAAGCTTGAAAAACGCCATTCCACCATAATGGATAGCGCTGAATTGTTCGTCCTTCAGGGGAAACCATTTCCGGTGCAGCTTGAACACGGCTTCTTTGAAAAAGCTGATAACAAGCCACCAGTATAGGAGAAAGGCGGAGTTCAAGATTGTCATCCAGCCGAAAAAAGAGCTGAGGTCTTCCGTATTCATGTTTGTTTTTCAGTCAGGGAGGGGACTCTGTTGCTGTGGGCGGAAACGGATTGAAAACGCGTATTCGTGTCACGGCAGGGAAAGGCGGAAGTGGGTTTCGGAGGTGTACTCTCCGGTTTTGGTTGTCAGGTCTTCGCCTTCAAAGGAGTAGGTAACAGATTCCATTCCCGATTGGGATACGGCGACCCCGATGGTTGCGTTTTCGATAAGGTGTTTGACGATGGGGAACTGCCTCTGCACTGCCCGCGCCTCCTTGGAATCTCCCGCCCCTCGTTCCTCATAGATTTTTTGATGCATCTGCAGATACTTTTTCCGGAACTCCTGCTCGATTGCGGAAAGGCGTTGCGGGTTTTCGAGATATTCATGGATGTCTCCCGAAAACCGTTTTGTGCAGTCTTCGCACAGACGAATGACAAATGTTTCCCCTTTCTGAAATCCATCCCAGGTTCCTTCCAGAACAATGGCTTCGTAAACACCTTCGAACTTGAGGGGCTGCTCGCTGAGCCCCTGCATTGTGCTGCGTGATTCTGATTTCAAATAAATCGTTCCTTCGTGATTGAAAATCGAGATTCGGTTGTATTCATTCGCGGCTGGAACATGTGGTTGATCTTCCAGTTCGCGTTTCATCTCTTTACCCCGAGACCCCATGCTGTGAGTGCCTTCCCTTTCGGTGGAAACAAGCTCATAGTAGTTTCCGGTTTCGGCCTTTTTGTACATGCTGATGTGGCTTGAAATACTCTGTGCCATGGTGACTTCGCCCATTCGTGACGCGAGTTCGCGGGCCGCTGCCGCAATCTTCGGGTCTGCCTGCTGGGAGGAGACAGATATCGGGAGGAGTATCGGAAGGAGAAGAGCAAAGCGAATCATGCTTGCCCGACAGTAGACCAGAATTTGAGTGCTTCCGTCAAGGAACCGGATTTCTGTTTTTGAAAAAAACGAGCCCGGGACATGTGCTCTGGCGGCAACAATTTTCCCCATTCCACTTTACAAAAACGGAGATCGGTTTCCATTGCATGACCCGAAACGAGCCTCTCTCATGAAACCACGTGTTCTTTTTCTCTGCACTGGAAACGTTTGCCGCAGTCCGATGGCGGAAGGTTTTCTCCGTGCGATGGCGCTGGAGAAAGGTATCGATATTGACGTCGCTTCCGCCGGCCTGGGAGCAATGGAGAACATGCCGCCGAGCGAAAATTCTATCATCGCAATGAAGGAGGAGGGGATTGATATTTCGGCGCAGCGCAGCCAGATGCTCACTCCGCTGCTGGTTGATGAGCACACTCACATTTTCGGACTTGGAGAGGGGCATGCAGATACGGTCCGTGCCTACTTTCCCGAGGCTCAGGAGAAAACATTTGTACTTCGTGAGTTTATTGCCGAAGAGGGACTTGATCGGAATGTATCGGACCCGATCGGAGGGGATCTGGATGAATACCGACTTACGAGAAACTTAATCAAGGAAGCAATGCCTTCGATTATTCAGTTCGTCACGGCAGACAGCCCGGAAATTTCACTGGCGGACCCGGATTAGCGACGTCTGTGGAGTTTCGCCTTGGCTGCATCGGTTCTGGTGACATTTTGCAGCGATCTACTTCGAATCAGATTGGTCTCACGACGCACCTTCCGGTTGCGGCCTCTGGGTTTGGCGACGACGCGGAAGTTTTCCATTTCCCCGGGGAACAACAGGCTGCTCCGATAGTTTCCCCGAGCCAAAGCTCCCGCTACGTTTCCTGCGCCGGCTTTTTTGATGCGATAGCGAAACTTTTTGCTCTTGCGCCTGCTTTTCAGATGGAGCCTGTCAGGAAGACTTCCATCATTTTGAGCTTGAAACGAGTATCTGATTCGGCCGCGCGACCTGATTTTTATCCGCTGCCCCGCTCCGGAGTTGTTGTAGCGATCGCCACCTTTTACATTGCGTTTCGTTTTTCCGATGAGCAGATCAGGTTGGTATCCGAACGTATAGCGATACAGGGCGCCGGAGGCGCGCTCAGGATCTTCTCCTTCGAAGCGTGCTCCAATGAATGCCTCCATCCCACTGAGGGCCACAGAAAATCCGAATTCGTCGTTCTGTGAAGCGTCACTAGCAAGGATCTGCTGTATCTCCCGGCCGGTATTGACATCGAATAGGTAGGCGGCTCCGGCGTTGCCGCCTGCGCTCGAGTCTTGCGATGCTGCAATCAGGAGAAAATCCCGCTCTCTGGCAAGTTTATTACCAAAGAAGGAGTTGCCGGTGGAGCGAGGTGACACGAAGCGACGCAGTTGTTCGCCCGTTGTGACGTCGAACATATATGCGACGCCTTCCTTGAAGTCGTCCGGGCCCTGAACGGAATGACGTTCTTCTCTCGCACCGACGATGACTTGATTATCGTGGATCAGAACCGAACACCCGAAGTTTCCAAAAGGGCCTTCAATATTCTGCGGATTCGGGTTATCGATTTTGAGCGTTTCCACACCGGTAAGTGCTTTGAACAGATAGACGGCCCCTGTATTGTCGGCCCCGTCAGGGTGGGATTTTCTCCAGGCACCAACTGCCGCGATTCCGCCGGAAAGCGAAACGGAAAGTCCCAGTTGGTCATCGTCTGCCGGATCGGAAGCGGCGAGGCGCTGGACAAACTGTCGATTTTCCAGGTCGTAGACGTAGACCGCGCCGCGCTTGGTTCCTTCTCCTTTCTCGTAGGGGCTGCCAATGAGCGCCAGGCCGTTATCAATTGCGAGCGACACTCCGAATGCCTGACCGTCTTCTCCGGATGGCGAAGAAATAGTTGTCACTTCTTCTCTGTTGAAATCGAAAAGGTAGACGACTCCATCGTCGGTACCGTCGCCATCTTCGAAGGGAGCGCCAACCAGGAGAAGATCGTTTTCCCATGCGAGACTGTAGCCAAACAATCCTCCCTCTTCGGCGTTAGGAGACTGGAGGACGTCGAGACTCTGCCCAGTTTCCCGATCGAAAATATGCACTGCTCCCTCTTCGTTTTCGCCATCGAAAAAGGCACCCACTGCGATCATGTCTTCTGAGATTGCGATGGATGATCCCATTTGCGCCGCCTCCTTCGGGATTTCTGCCTTCCATTTCTCTTCCCGCGGCGAACCAGCCTCTGTGTAGGTCAGAAATGCGGACCATACGGTAATCGCAACGAAGCCGTGAGTGCAGATGGCAAAAGGTTTGCAGTTCATAATTTTCATAGTCCAGATCGTGTTTCGCAGCGTGAGACGTTCGGCAAAGGCGCGTGATTCACAGAGGTGTCTATTCTCCAGTCTGCGCGTGATTTCTTAGCGATCTTATTTTGACAATCCGCCGCTTCCGCTCTAGCTAACGGAACGTAAGCAATTCTTGTTTTGCGCGTCCCTGTACTTCACTATTTCATGGAAAAGCCCTCCCTCATTATCGGCACCGATCACGGTGGTTTCGAACTGAAAGAAGCCGTCGTCGCCCACCTCAAATCCAACGGCTACGAGGTCGAGGACATCGGCTGTTATTCCACCGAATCGGTCGACTATCCGGATTACGCGAACCGCGTTGCCAGCGCCGTTGTTTCCGGTGAAAAGGACCTCGGAATTCTCTGCTGCACGACCGGTATCGGGATGTCCGTTGCGGCAAACCGCTTCCCCGGGATTCAGGCAGCCGTTGTCACCGATGCGGACCTCGCCGCGAAAACACGGGTTCACAACAACACGAACGTTCTCTGTCTCGCGGGACGGTGGAACCACGTGGACCACAGTTACCATGACCCAACAGGGTAATCCGGTCAGTGGTGACATAAGAAT
>JAKSBG010000103.1 GCA_022361255.1 Verrucomicrobiales bacterium | reverse complement strand
CACATGATCGAAACGATCAACAAGCTGATGCGCGTGCAGAAGCAGCTTGTTCAGGAATACGGTCGCGAACCCTCACCCGAGGAGATCGCGGACGAAATCCACCTTCCCGTCGAACGGGTCCGGGCAGTCCTCAAGATGGCGCAGCAACCGATCTCGCTTCAGGCTCCTGTGGGAGACAGCGAGGAAACGAGCCTCGGTGATTTCATTGAGGACAAAGGCGCTGAGAATCCGAGCGACATGACCTCCATGTCGATGCTGAAAGACCGGATCAAGGACGTTCTCGACACCCTCACCCCGCGTGAGCGCGAGGTTTTGGAGCAGCGCTTTGGCCTTGTCGACGGATACAGCCGGACACTCGAAGAAGTCGGAAAACAATTCCAGGTGACCCGCGAACGGATTCGCCAGATTGAGGCGAAGGCGCTCCGAAAGATGCGCCACCCGACCCGGATTCGTCAACTTGAAGGGTTTATTGAAGCCCCTCCGATGTAGCGCCGAAATTTTCTCTTCCCGAAACACGGAACTTTTTCCCGAAAACGGGAAACTCTTTTGCCCGGCCGGTGTTTCCTCCTCTGTCATGGATAATCCCGAAAAAAATGATCCGGTCTGGAAGTTGCTGTCTCACGCCAGCAACGTCGAGCCGGGGCCTTTCTTCTCCCGCAATGTAGCTCGCGAAGCGCGGAAAATGAAAGAGAAGAACGGCTTGTTCCGGGAGACTCTGGCGCTGTTCCGCGCACCTGTTTTCGCGACCGTTGCGGTCGTTGCCCTGCTTATCGCGGTTACTGTGGTGGTTCAGAAGCAGAAGACGGTGACGGCTCCCCCAGCCGTCGCAGCATCCGATGAAACAGGTTTTGATCCTGCCGAAGAGCTGGAATCCGTAGAATATCTTGGCCAGCTGATGGCCGTAACAGATCCTGCTCAGCTTTCCGACGAGGCACTTGGCGATTTGTTTTTCTAGAATTTGGTGCGATCTTTGTGCCGAACTGACCATTCGACCTTTTTCTGGATTTCGACATTTCGTCTAATCCGGAAAAGCTCTTCTCCGTTCTACCATGCGAGCGGAGATCACATCTCCCCCTGTTTCGAATGAAGTCTTTTTCCGCCTCTCCTGCTATTGCATCCTTTCTTAGTCTCATCGTCCTGATTGTTGTCGCGGCGTGCACCACGACCGTCCCGGAAACAGGTCGGAAACAACTGAATATGTTGAGCCCCTCCAAAGAGGCGGCTCTCGGCCTGTCCGAGTTTCAGAAGATCCGGAAAGAGAAAAAGATTTCGCAGAATGCCACCTACAATTCAACCGCCCAGCGGGTTGGAAAGCGGCTCTCGGTTGTCATGCCCGTGCCGAATGCGCAGTGTGAGTTTGTCGTTTTTGATGACCCTACCCCGAATGCCTTTGCCCTGCCGGGGGGAAAGGTGGGAATCCATTCCGGGCTCTTTCAAATCACACAGACGGATGCCGGGCTCGCCGCCGTGGTCGGTCATGAGGTAGCCCACGTCGTGGCGCGTCACTCCGGGGAGCGCCTTTCCCAGAACGCCGTCGCGGGCGCAATTGTTGCCGGTGCCGGAATCGCAATGAATCGTGACGGACGTGACGGTGCCATCCCCACGGCAGCTCTCGGCGGGGCCGCACTCCTGGCCACTCGTAGCTTTTCCCGGAAACAGGAACTTGAAGCCGATCAGCTCGGCGCACTTTTCATGGCACGTGCCGGATACGACCCCCGCGAATCAATCGGACTCTGGCAGCGTTTCGCCCAATGGAGACAAAAGAGCGGGCAGAACAAGAACATTCCTGCTTTTCTCAGCACTCACCCGGTGGACGAACGCCGCATCGCAGAACTTCAGGCGTTCATGCCGCGCGCGATGTCCGAATACAAAGGCGGTCAATGATCGACAAACGGGCCAAACGGCGGGAATGCTTTGCGGCGCTCAAGTCTCTTCCTCCGGAGCTGAAGACGAAGGCCTCCCACCAAATCTGCTGCCACATTGCTGCTTCACCGGAGTTTCTGGCGGCTGAATCTGTTTTCTCCTATCTCGCACTTCCCAGCGAACCTGACCTTTCCGCCCTGACCGCGCAGTATCCGGAGAAAACCTGGGCTTTTTCTCGCGTCCTCGACGATGGAGAGCGTCTGGCCTTTCACGAAGTTACATCACCGAGCCAAATCAGCGAAGGAGAATTTGGATTTCTCGAACCCAATCCGGATTTGTGTCCTGAGCATTCCAGTCCTGATCTCATTCTCGTTCCCGGTGTTGGATTTGATCCGGCGACTGGAACAAGACTGGGCCGCGGAAAAGGACACTACGATCGTTTTCTCGCAGCCTTCTCGGGTGACGTTGCAGCCATCGGTGTGTGTTTCTCGGTACAACTTACCAAATTGGCACCCGAAAGTCATGACGTTCCTATGAATTTCGTGATCACGGAAGAAGGGTGCCTCCGCCTGTAGGAGAGTCGTCAATCTTCCCGCTCTCTCCTGTCTGCAAACTTCTTTCGGTGAATCGAGAAAAGCCGCAGCTCCTAATCTTTCTCTAACCTTTGATACCCGATCATTCGAGGTTGTTGAATCTAATACCAGCATTCGAATGAAAAAAACTACCATTGCAATAATTGCCGGCATCACAATCTGCGGCTGCTCCCAGCTCGCCGCTCAGGACGATGAAACTCCCACCAATCAACCCGATCTCATTCTGAAAGGTAAGAAGGGTGCCCCGAAAGGAAACGATATCTACGGTCGTCCTGCCGGGCAAACAATTCGAAACAAAACGAAAGGACGACGACCCGTCCGCTATACCCTCGGAATTCAGAACGACGGAACAGAGGCTGATCGGATTCGTGTTCGCGGAACGGGATCGGATCGCAAGTTCTCCGTGAAATATAAATTAGGGGGCCGCAACGTTACTTCGGCACTGAAACGCGGTCTCCCTCTCGCACTTGAAGCGGACGAATCGAAGCGGATCCGATGCGGAGTAAAGGCAAAACGCCGCACAAAGGGGAAAAGAGCCCGGAAGACCTTGCGCTATCTAGCTGTGTCAGCGGGCGATCCCTCCCGCCGCGATTCTGCCGTTTCGAAGGTGCTTAAAAAGAGAGCCTGATAAACTGCTCCTGCAGCAATCCGTATTAGGAAAGGTCCTGCCCCACCGGGCAGGACCTTTTTCTTTCGTCGCTTCCGGACTTTGAAGCGCCCGCAATGGCACAACAACGCGATGCATGATGACGCGATGGCCGGAGTTTGACTCCGTCTCGCGAAAATGAGTCAATACAGGAGTGAAAGTCTTTTGCACCATCCTCGTTCTCCTTTCGAGCCTATTGCTCCTCCTCGCCGTTGATGATGGTGCTGAACTCCCGGGATTGCTTCAACCCGCCTCGTGGCGAAATTCAGGAGAATGGACCGTGGCCGGGGCTATTGCCGGCAGCAGTACCGAAAAGAAGTGGAGTTCAGTAAAACCTGCCGCCCCAGGAAAGGGCATTCTCTACAATGGTGCAAAAGGAAAAACAACAAACATTGTGAGCAGGTCCTCGCATGGGGATGTTGAACTCATCGCCGAGTTTATGATTCCCCGGTCGTCAAATTCAGGCATTTACCTCATGCAGCGTTACGAAGTGCAGATTCTCGACAGCTTTGGTAAACCCGACGACTCATTAAGTGTTCACGATTGCGGTGCCATCTACGAACGATGGGATGAAGAGAAGGAAGGCAAAGATAAAGGTTATGAAGGCACGCGCCCCCTCACCAATGCCTCCACCGCACCGGGCACATGGCAAAAGTATCGCATTGTCTTTCGCGCCCCCCGTTTTTCTGCTGACGGAAAGAAAATGGAAAATGCCAGGTTCGTTCTCGTCGAGCACAACGGTGTTGTTATTCACCAGGACGTAGAGGTGACGGGCCCCACCAGGGGCGGGGTAAGCGGATCCGAAGTGCCCACCGCGCCGCTGACTATACAAGGCGACCATGGTCCGGTTGCTTTTCGAAAACTCGAAATCAAAGATATTGCGCTACCCTGAGCTGTTTGAAGCGTGATGGTGGTCTAATCTCCAGCGAAACGATTAGATTCAATCGAGGTGCTCAATCTTCAATTGAGGGCGCACTTTCTTTGTTTCCGGGTCGATGCGATGGATCCAGACGCTTTGCGTTAGCCCCATGAGAAAAAGGAGGACAACCATGAATGTCCCACCGTAACTGATGAAAGGGAGCGGAATACCGGTGATCGGCATGATGAGTAAATTCATGCCT
>JAKSBG010000485.1 GCA_022361255.1 Verrucomicrobiales bacterium | reverse complement strand
TCGCCCGCAAGGCCGCGAAAGCTGATGTGGCGGTGCTGTTTTTCGCGGGACACGGATTCGAAGTAAAAGGAACCAACTACCTCGTTCCTGTGGATGCCGATCTGGAAATCGATCCCGAGCTGAAGGGAGAAGACGCAGAGATTGCTCTGGAGTTTGCCCTGGACCGCGAAACCATTCCGCTGGAA
Organism: Verrucomicrobiales bacterium; assembly: GCA_022361255.1. Taxonomy (GTDB): domain Bacteria; phylum Verrucomicrobiota; class Verrucomicrobiia; order Verrucomicrobiales; family DEV007; genus Arctic95D-9. The sequence continues at coordinate 5,877 of JAKSBG010000485.1, read as the reverse complement.
ACCGTCCTCGAAGACCTTGGAAAAAATTCGTCGGGATTAAAATTGATCGTTCTCGACTGCTGCCGAAATAATCCGTTCGCCAAATCCCGAAGCTGGGCCCGCAAGCGGTCAGGCAGTGACGGAGGACTCGCGGAGGTTTCCGAGAGCCAAATGCCGGAGGGAACCATGATGGTGTTTTCCGGAGAGCCCGGCAGAGAAGTCCCCGACGGGGCCGGAGACCACAGCCCCTTCACAGAGGCCCTCCTCGCAGAAATTGATACGCAGCCTCACGCCGTAATGACGAAACTCTTCTCCGGTGTGTCCCAAAGAATCGAAAGTGATCAGAAACCGTGGATCAAATTCGACGGAGCCGGTCAGAGTTTCGCCGCCTTTACGCAACATCCGCTTCTGCCCGGTTCAAATGAGGAGAACGAATCCGGTGCGGAATCAGCAAGCCCCCCGTCCTCGCAAGGTGAAGCAATGCGTGCGGAACTGGAGAAGCTGCGACTGGAAAAAGAAAGGGCGGAAGCGCAGATGAAAATTGAGGAGTTGCAACGGGAAAAGGAGAAAGCCGAATCCGAATTCAGCGCAAAAATGGCGGCGGAGATTGCTGCCTTGCGGGAGCAGCTCGCGGCACTGGAGGCAAAGAAAGATCAGCCGCAATCGCCGCCGGAAATGCCATCCCGGAATATCAGGCCGTCGTCGCAGTGGGTCATCGCATGTGAAGCGGAGGAATCCGAACGCCTCGCACGACAAAAAGCAAATCGCTGGCAGTCGCGCGGATTCTCCGCAGGCGTCCTCTGGATTCCGGATTATTCTTCCCTGAGCGGAGCGAAGCTGTGGCTCACGTATGTGGGTCCGTGGGACTACTCCGACAAGTCCGCCGTCAAAAGCACACTTTCGAGAGTAACTCCCTACTTCCGAAATGCCTACGGGATCAAGATTGATCAGTCCGGGAAACGCGAAACCATCGCCCCGTAGCTGCTTGCGGGGCAAAGGTTGAAAATGGTTCCAGCTTTCGAAACCTGGTATCTCTTGACCTGATTTTTCTTCCCGCTCGATTTCCATTGGCAAAAGTCCCGCAGTGCGTTTTCCTATCGGCGAAACCGCAAACAACTGATTCTTCCCCCATGCTCCCCGAAGTCGAAAAACTCCTCCGTGTTCAGCATCATGACCAAAAGCTGAAATCGATTGAAAAAGAGTTGGCCGATATTCCGCTGGAGGAGGAAGACATCCGCGACAAGCTCTCCTCTGACCAGAAGGCTCTCGAAGAGGCAAAAACAAATCTCCAGCACGTCGAAGTGGCGATCAAAAATCTGGAGTTGGATGTCGAGACCCGCCGGGATTCCATCACCAAGCTGAAAGTCCAGCAGTTCGAGACCAAGAAAAACGAGGAGTTCCAGAAAATGGGACAGGAGATTGAGCGCTACGAGGCGGAGATCAGTGAACTCGAGGATAAAGAGATCGAGTTAATGGAGGAGGCAGAGGAGCAAAAAAGTGCCTTCGACGCGGCGAAAGCGAAATTCGAAGTGAACGAAGTATCTGTCGCCGAGGAAATCGAAGACCTTGATTCCCTGAAGACCAAACTGGAGGAAGACGCCCAAAAAGAGAAAGAAGATCGGAATCAACAGGCAGCCGGCGTCGACGAAGATCTTCTCTATGCCTATGACCGGCTTTTCAAAGCGAAGGCGGGAATGGCAGTGGTCGGGCTCGTCGATGAAGTATGCCAGGGCTGCCACATGAAGGTTACGAAGTCGACAGTCGTCGATGTGAAGAACGAGAAGGCGGTTGCTCACTGCGAGAATTGTGGGCGCATTCTCTACTGGTGGACGGACGATGCCGTAGGAAAAGATCTCGGCGATTATTGAGCCTGGCAACGGCCCTTTCTTTCTCCATCGAAGCGATTCTCTGGTCGCCTCTACCCCGAAATAAAAAACCCCGCACCGCGATGAAACACGGAGCGGGGTCCTGGTTTACCAGGGAGGGGTTGAAAAGGTTATTTGTGTTTGTTCACAAAAGATTTCAGAGCAAACGCGCCCATGTAGCCGACTTTTTTGCCGACCACTTTGCCGTCCTTTACAGCAACAACGGTCGGGAGACCGGTTACCCCGTAGGCATCCGCGACGGAAGGCTGCGAGTCGACATTAATGGAGCGGAAGCTCGCGACACTGGAGTTTGCTTTCGCGACTTTGTCGAAGACCGGTTTCATCTGCTGGCACGGACCGCACCAGTCCGCTTCGAATTTGAGTATTTGGAGTTTGCCGGAGTCAGCTTGCGCATCCGTATTCTGGAGGAGAAGCCCGATTGCGATGACCGGAAGAGCGAGGAGGAAAAGTGATTTTTTCATAGGTGTTTCAGAATTGGGTTACGTGTTAGACGCCTGAAAGAGAAAAACATTTCAAACAAATGTTTGAATTTTTTTCAGAGTCGGAAAAGCGCTACCGATGCAAAGTCCGTTCCGGGACGAAATTTCCATTTTCCACCCTGTTCGGTAGAAGAGTCAACAGGGTTGAGTATCGGACCGAACAGGGTTCACACCAGATTCCGGTGTCGATCGAGCCAGTTTCTCACCAGGTCCTCGGTTTCAGGCTGGACCTCGGTATTGTATTTCCCTTCCAGCTCGCCCACGGTCCAGTCGCCGAAGGGGGTTGGACGGACAATGGAAAGAGTAGCACGCTCAGGCTGGAGGACACGGTAAATGAAGGTCGTCCCCTGGCGCACACGGCTGGCGTAGCTGGCAACACAGTTTTGCTGCTCCTCCCCTTCATTGACGAGAGCTTCCGCGCTCGTGATTGGTTCGATCTGCCCGGGAATACCGGGGAAAGGAGGGCTGCGGAACAGGTCGGACTCGTGGTTGTTTGCGTCGATGAGTTGACGAATGCGGCGACGGTATTGTTCGGTCACCTCGGCGTGGGTTTGCTTGAGCCGCTCGATATTCCGGAAGCGCCGGGCGGAAGACTGCACCCGTAGCTCGTCCTGCATCTGCAGTGTACTGGTGATGATATGAACGATACGGCCGCGATGTTTTTCGGCTTTGTCCCGGGACACTTCTTCCAGCAAAGTCTGCGTCGCGGCGCGGGAGGCGTCGGGATTCTGCATGATCTCGATCACTCCGGAATTGATAACCGGGAGGTGGTAGAGGGGGGATTTGTCCTCGTCGAGTTCACGTCGGATCAGCTGAATCATCGAATGCCAGTTGTCCCCGTTTACGGACGCAGGAGCGATCTTTCGAAACAGGTTTACGGCCCGCGGCGATGAGGGAAGGGAAAGAACTTCGAGCAGGTCCCGCTGCCGCATTTGTCCGCATTTCAAGGCAGCGATAAGCTCCCCGTCGCTCTTCAGCTGCTGGGCGAGAGCGAATGCGAGAACGGGATTGTTCTGTGCGAGTTCGACGGACGACTCGTCGTGACTGAGCATCACGAGAAGGGGCCACTGATTGGTGGGAAAGGGTTCCAGAATCCGCGCAATTGGTTTCGGCATGGAAAAGCGGAACTGCTCGAACGCTTTCCGGGTTGCCTGGGCCGGAGTCAGGGGGACCGGTGGATTGGGATCGTAGGTGTCCTCGAAAAAGTCGAATGCCAGATGGGGACCTTTCGTCTTTTTTTCCACATTCCTGCGCCGGCGGTACGGGTGGATTACGCGAAATTCCGGGACGAAACGCTCCCACGCGGATTCACAACCGAGGCGCCTCTCCGCCGACGGATCGGGCCAGGCGGTGAGACGCATCTCGGTTGTGTCGCGAATGAGGTGCAGAGCACCTCCCGCGAAGACGTCGAGAGCGATGTCCGTATGTGCGGTACGGGGCATCGGACGGGCAGGAAAACCCATCGTTTCGCATGTTGCAATCTCTTCCGGTCTCGCGCTTGTTTTTTTGATCCAACAGAATCGTTACATTGATTTTTGTGATCACGAATCCGCTTGCACAAGTTGTTACCCATGTCCGACACCTGGTTCACCGCCGACCTCCATTTCGGTCACGCAAATATCATTCGATTTTGTGACAGACCTTTTCTTTCTGATGAAGAAAAAGCAAAAGCTGAATCGGACCGGCGCGGCAGCTGGAAAGTCTCGCAGGAAACGGTTTTGCGGCACGACGACGCGCTGATCGAGGCGATCAACGAACGGGTTAGTGAATCGGATACTCTCTGGATTCTGGGAGATTTCTGCCTCGGAACTTTCGAGGAGGCCAAAGCCTACCGGGAGAGAATAGCCTGCCGGAACGTGCATTTTGTTCGCGGCAATCACGACAAACCCTCCTACGATGAGTTATTCGGGCGAGTGATGGATCAGGGAATGATCAAATGCGGTAAGCAGAAGATATTTCTCAACCACTACCCGATGCGGAGCTGGGACAAAGCCTTTCACGGCTCGTGGCACCTCTACGGACACGTCCATGCCCGGCTCCAGCAGGAGGATGCGGAGAATCCCCGGTTGCTCGCGCGGGATGTCGGAGTCGATGCCTGCGACTACCTGCCGGTCAGTTTCTCCGAAATTGCCGACTACATGGCCCCGCGGGAGAACGCCTTCTGGCAATGGCGCAAGTCGCTGGACCAGTGACAATTCCCCCGAACCGGAGTAGGATAAAGCCCAATGGCGATTCGAAAGCTCTTCCCGAAAATCGGTTTTTCCAACAAGCGTAAGCATCTTGCGCAACCGCCGGGCTCACTGGTTCACTTTGGAACAAAGCGGGTCGACCGGTTTCAGATCCGGTCCATGCGATTCGACGAGGCGGCGCTTGAGGAAAATGACGACCAGGAGCTCGAGAATGTCGTCAAAGCGGACCCCGATCTGATTGACTTTCACGAAGTCGTGGGGCTGCACGAAGTGAAAAAGATTTCTGCTCTCGCGGAATTGTTTTCCCTGAATTCCCTGTTAGTGGAAGATATCCTCAACACCGGTTCCCGACCGAAGATTGAAAAGCGCGACGATGTGGTGTTTGTGATCTGCAAACTCGTCACGCACGACGGGCAAACCAACGAAGTCGACGTGCAACAGTGCTCCTTTGTCCTGCTTCCGAATAACGTGCTGCTGACTTTTCTCGAAGGACCCACGTCCGCATTCAATCCCGTTCGGGAACGGATCCGGACCGGTGCCGGGGGCCGCATCCGCCGGTTCGATGCCGACTATCTGCTCTGGGCGCTGCTCGATGCAGTCGTCGATAACTACCTCTATGTAATCGATGTTCTCGACCGGAACATTTTTCAAACGGAAGAACAGCTCCAGGAAAATCCTGACAAAATAACAACGGAAGAGCTCTACACCCTGAAACGCGATGTCGGCCAGCTGTATCGAACGATTCGTCCGATTCGTGAAATCAGCACCGTGCTGACGCGCCCGGGTTCGCCCCTGCTGACGGAAACTTCGGAACCGTTTTTCACCGATCTGAACGACCACGTCATCCAGGTGGTCGAGACAACCGAAGACCTCCGGGAAAGCGCGGGCGCCCTCCGCGAATTTCACCTCTCGATGGTGAGCCATCGCATGAATGAGGTCATGAAAGTGCTGACCTGCTTTTCGACGATTTTTCTCCCGATGACTTTCCTCGCCGGCATCTACGGGATGAATTTTGAATACATTCCCGAGCTGTCTTTTCGCTGGGGGTATCCGGCTCTGTGGGGAGTCTTTCTTGTGGCTGCCGGCGTGATGATCTGGCTGTTTCGAAAGAAAAAGTGGATCTAAAATCAGGCCTCCGCCCCTTCCCCGGAAGTCTGCTCTGCGATTTTTGAATCACCGACAACCTGCACCACACGCTGCGGAAACGGAATCTCGATACCTGCGTTGTCGAGAGCGACTTTGAGCTCCTCCTGAATCGAGTTTTTCAGTTTCAGGTAATTCTCTTTCGCAACCCAGACACCAAAAAGAAAATTGACCGAAGAATCTCCAAAGCCATTCAAAATA
>JAKSBG010000484.1 GCA_022361255.1 Verrucomicrobiales bacterium | reverse complement strand
TTTTGTCGATGTCCGCGGCGAGAATAAAAAGGGTGGGGGCCTTGCTTCCCGCTTCGGGTCCCCAGGTGCCGAATTCGATACCGTCAGGGGTTTTGTGGTATGCCACCTCCGCGTCGGTAGAAGAGACGACGAGGAGGAGAAAGGCAAAGAGTGGCAGGATGAATTTCATTTTTGAAACTGCAGGGCATAGAGGTCTGCGTCTTTCATGACGATGCGGAGACGAACCGGTTTTCCAGCGAGGTCACTGAGTTTTGCCGTACTTTCCCAGGTGACGTTTCGGGAAATTTCATTTCCGATGACTTCGCGGCATTCCGCGAGCGTGAAACCGGGGACCGGTTTGCCATTGGCATCCTGAATTTCGATTTTGATTTCCCCGGCGGCCGAAGTTGCGAAGTTGAGTGAGAGCTGCTTCCCGGAGAAAATGAGTGGTTTTGTCAGGACTTCGCCGCCGTCGTAGTCAGCCCGCATAGATCCGAATCCGTCGAGCCGCATTGAATAGCGTCGGAGGTGGGCGGTTGGCTGGGCGTAGTTCTGGTTTGTGAAGATAGACATTTCGTTTTCACCGGTTTGAATCACGTTCAGTGCCGGATAGTTGGTCCGGGAAACCCAGTTTTGCGCTCCAATTCCCGGTCGGATAAAACTGGAGAGAAAGCTTCGGTCGAAATGGTCGGGACGCTCCGGTCGTGATGTGACGAGAATGGCGTCGGAGGTATCCTTGAAATATTTCGGGTTCACTCCGATTTCTTCTGCTTCCTCGTTTGAGATCACCTGACGTTGCGGGACAAACCGTGCCGGCAGACTCAGGTAGAGATGGGGCGCGCGAAAGTAGGGGTGGGTTTGATTCGTGTAAAAATGTTCGGCGGGGCGGTCGCTTTTCATTTCAATATGGGCGGACCAGTTCAGGCAGTCGTCGCTGGTGACGCGGGAAACCCATCTAACCTTTTTGTCTGTCCAGGTCCTGAAGTAACAGACGTATTTCTTTTCTGTTTCCGACCAGAATGCGCAGGCCTGACTGTCAAAGGCAAAGGCTTCGCTGGTGAGGATTTTTTTCTGTTTCAGCTTCCACCGGTAGCCGTCCGCTGAAACAAATAGGGCGAGTCCTTCCGGGTGAGTTCCGCCGATGGCTTTGAATTTTTCCTTCGGGTCGACATCGGGATTGGTATCGACGAAAGGGGAGAAATTGTGAGAGTAGGGTGCCTGGCGATAGAGCACGACGTTATTGTTTTTGTTCCCGTCGATTTCATGGATGCCGAGTTCCGGTCGGCTCCAGGTGATGCCGTCTTTCGATTCGGCAACACAGGTGGATTCCGTGAGGTCTCCATCGGCACCGACACCGGGGCGTCCCCGGTAGTAGGCGCGATAGGTATCCCCGACAGTCAAAAGAGTGACGTAGCCGCAGAACTGACCTTCCCACGGTCGGTCAAAAGCGAGGACCTTGCCTTCATCATGGGGATGATGGATTTCGAGATCGACCCGGTGGGCTCCGTCGATCAGGAAGCGATCCACAAAGAGTTCCCTGCGCGTGCCGATATTGACTGGAGTTGATTTCGTCGCCGTTATCTTCGGCGCATCGTGCGGCTCCTCCCCTCCTGAAACCGTGAGAGCCGCGTCGTCGAAGTCAAAGGTGCCGATGTCTCCTGCAAAAGAATAGATCCATACCGCTACTTTCGCTGCGTTGGGGGGAGCCTGACGTGTGATTTTGATCTTCTGCCAGTCTTCGGAAGGAGTTTTTCCTTTCACGTATTCGTTTGAGATTTTGGCACCTGATGCGGCGTAGAATGCCAGATAGATTCCCGGAGCACCTTTGTCGCTCGACCGGATGTAGGCGGAAGCAGTGTAGGTCCCACCCGGGCGAACAGAGATGGGGCGTGAGATCAGTAAATGGGCATCCTCGTTGCCATTGTCTTTGACCCTCAGATACCGTTTGCCGTTTCTTCCCCCGTCTTCGCCGACAATTACCGTGCCGCGATCCAGTTTCCAGGCAACGGGGAGAGAGGCGTCCTTTGCCTTGTTTTCGAATCCGGAATTCAGGAGGAGATTGGGACTCGCAGAGTTCGGATAGATTTCCCGAGCGGCTGCTTGCAGTAATTTCCGTGCTGCATTTGATTCTTTGTCAGCCTGGCCCGCCGTCACTGGTTTTTCGATCACCGGGTCATTTCGCATATCGAAGAGTTTTTGGTCAGGTGTCAGTTTCCAGTCTTTCGTTCTGACTCCGAATTCATGTAAACGACCGGGCAGGCAGACCCATTTGCGCGGATTCTCAGGTTCTTTGCCGAAGAGCAGAGGCGCAAAATTCCTTCCGCGTGTTTCGAAGTTATCTGTATTGGCTCCGCACAATTCCGCTATGGTGGGAAAAAGGTCGGTGAGTTCGCACAATGCAGAGGTACGGGTTCCGGGTTTGATTTTTCCCGGCCACGAGATTGCAGCCGGCGCACGCACGCCCCAGTCAGTGTAAGAATCTTTCCCTCCGCGAAAACGATGCCCTTTCCACTGGGTGTATACCTCATAGCTCTCGTACTTCCTTTTACCGGTGTTTCGTACTTTCAGGCTTCGTGGCGTCCCGTTGTCACTTACGAAAATAACCATCGTGTTCTCTCGAATATTTGCTTCATCGAGCACAGCGAGAACTTTGCCGACTTTCCGGTCAAGCTCGACCATCATCTCTTCAAATGTCTCGTAGCGCTTTTTTCCGGGAGCGTATGGGTCAGGTGGGTGAGGGACATTGATTCCGTGACAGAGCGCCATGGAATACCAGGCAAAAAACGGAGTGTCATTGGCTGCCTGTCGCTTTATGAAGTCCACAATGAAGTCAGAGTAGATGTCCGGGCCATAAACTTCGCGACCCGGTCTTGGTTGCAGTTCACCATTTTCCCAAATGTGCGGATCCCAGTAACGAGGGCCTTCTTTCCAGCCAAAGAAACAATATTCGTCGAAGCCCATTCGGTGGGGCTTCCGGGGGTCCTCATGCAAACGGCTGAGTTGCCATTTTCCAGCAGCGGCAGTAGCATAGCCACTCTTTCGCAGGAGATGGGCGATTGTGTTGTGCTCGTGCGATTCGCTGAAGGTACCCCACTTTTCACTGTCAATGTCCCAGGGGTATTGTCCAGAGACGAGGGCGATTCGCGAGGGGTGGCATACGGGGCCGGTGTAGAAGTGATCAAAACGCATGCCGCTCTCGACCAGCTTGTCTATTTCCGGGGTTTTGTTGAGTTCGCCGCCCCATGAATTGATGGCGTCTCGTCCTACATCGTCTGGAAAAATGAGCAAAACATTGGGCTTGTCTGCTCCAGCCATTATCTGGATCTGAGCGAGCAAAGCGATAATCAGGAGTTGAGAGAATCGATTCATGGTGTGTTTGCTAGTATTTGGCAGGGGTGCATCAAGGATTGAACCCTGTCAGGTGGATGGCTGAACAGGGTCGGGTTTTGAATGAGGGGTGAAATAGCTCACGATGGTGCCGACAGTGATGCCGACGACGAGTGCGAGAGGATTGATCCAGGTGAAGGTGATCGAATTCTCCTTGTCAAAAACAGGATTCCAGAAGGCGATCGTCGCGGCGGTGAGAAATCCGCAGAGTGCCCCGGTATTGGCACCTTTCGCGGTAGCGAAGCGGACGAAAAGGGCGAGAAAGAAAAGGGTGAAAAGCGGCGTCACGAAGAGGTCGGTGGCGCGTTTGGAAACAGCGAATAGGTTTCCCGGTAAGTGCTCGATCAGGGTGGTGCAAAGAATGACGCAAACACCGACCCCTCCGGCAATGAGTCGTGCGTTTCGAACTTCCGCTTTTTCATCGATTTCCTTTTTTCGAAAACGCCCGATGAAATCGCTGCTGACGACTGCGGTAATCGAGTTGACTCCGGAGTCAACGCTGGACATCGCAGCGGCGAACATCCCCGCAACGACGAGTCCGGAAATCCCGGCGGGAAGTTGATGGGCAATGAAATAGGGGAAGAGCTTGTCGGCGGAACCGAGAATGGTCTGCCCGGGTGCGAATTGATCGGGGAACTGCCGGTAGTAGGCCATCAGGGCGAGTCCCACGAGCGCCAGCACGACGGAGACAATGATGGTTGCGACCGAGTTGACGAGATAGGATTTTCTGGCGGCGTCGGCGTCGGTGGTTGCCATGTATCGTTGCACGGCGGTCTGGTCGCCTCCCGCCGTGCAGATCGTCCACAGAGTCTGTGAGACAATCACGCCGATCACGGTCAGGCGTAGAAAGGGATCCATGCTGAAAACGGGTTGTTTCTGCCAGTTCGGATCCCATTCTGTCGGAATCCAGCTGGCACCGTCGAGTCTGACCGACACGATACAGAGAACGATGATGGCACCTCCCAGCAGCAGCAGAAACTGAATCAGATCTGTAATCACGACGGCCCGGAGACCTCCCAGTGAGGAGTAAAGAAGCGCGATGAGTCCGATTGTCGCGGTCGCGGGAAAGAGCCATTTTGCCTCCAGCCCCATCATTACGAGCAGTGCGCCGGCGGCAAAATTCAAGAGCACGGCCATCCACATGAGTCGAAGCGATATAAACATTGTCGCGCCGATGAGTCGGCTGCTGAGGCCAAGGCGTTTCTCCAGCAGCTCGTATGCACTGGTGAGCCGGAACTTCATGAATGAAGGAATGAGCCAGTAGCCAACGACAAAAAAAGCGATGGGAACCGCGACGACAGCAGTCAGGGTGTAGGGGCCGTTTTTGACGATTTCTCCGGGTTTGGAGAGGTAGGAAATCGTGCTCAGCAAGGTGGCGAAGAGAGACACGCCGATGAGAAACGGATTCATGCCGCGGCCACCGGTGAAGTATTCGTCCGTGGTCGTCCGTTTCCGGCTGTAGAACCAACCGAGCGCAAGCATGCCGAGCGCATAGGCTGCGACAATGACGTAGTCAATCCAGTGGAGTCCTCCTTTCATTGATCAGTCAGGGAAAGAAGCCCGGGAAAGTTTTTGCGGCACCAGTTTCGGATGGTCTCGATATCGTCCGCGGTGGCGTATGGATAAGGCGCACGGCATGGCAGGCTCGTTTCGAGAATGCCGACCGCCTTTCCGAGGAGCCGGTCGTAGGCGGTATCGGTGAAACCGCGCGGGGCGAAAGTTTCGGCGAGAAAGGCGTGGAGCGTTGTGACTTTGTTGAGAATATCGGTCACGTCGTCACTATCGGATGACATTTTATTCCACAGTCCGAGCACCAATTCCGGACGCCAGTAGACCATGGCGCTGCATGCTCCGGCGGCGCCTGCCGGAATCAATTCACCCCATCTCACTTCGGGAACAAATACATTCACAAACTCACTGAGAGCAGCGCATCCCTCGATAGTGTCCCCGAGGGTTCCGGCGTTTGACTTCACCATCATATATTCGGGAACCGCGACCTTGATTTGTCGATGGTGCTTCAGGTTGAGTCGGGTTTTGCAGCGGAGCGTCTCGTAGATCGAAAAGGGAAGATTGCCGGATGCTTCGGAGACGGTTTGGAAAAAGGGAACAATCTCTGTTTCGGAAACTTCCATCCAAAAGGGAAGGGTGACCTGAATGGCATCGGCTCCGAGATCGCGGGCAAGTTCCGCGCGACGAACCGCTCCCCGTGTCGACGTCGCACTGACACCGATCATGGCCGGAGTGTTGTGGGCGTGACACTCTTCAATCGTGGCTTTTGTGACCTCCGGAAACTCGTCGATTTCAATGGCATAGAATTCGCCGGTTGTTCCGCCGGTGTAGATGCCGGGGATGCCTGCTTCGCAGCACCGGCGAATGTCGCTCCGGTAGGTGTCCTCGTCGAAGGAGCCATCTTCATGCCAGGCGACCGGAAGTCCGGCCCAGGGACCGGTAAATGTTTCGCGTGTCAGCATGTCAGTTGATCCAGTCTTCGCTTTTCCACGAGTCGTCGGACTGCGCGCCGAAAAGATCGGTTTGTGGAAGGAGCAGG
>JAKSBG010000256.1 GCA_022361255.1 Verrucomicrobiales bacterium | reverse complement strand
CGAGGAATTGAATCGCCTACTCGACCGGGTTGACGATTCTTTCTCCGAAGCTGTTTCCCTTTTACAGAAATCAATCGAATCCGGCTCCCGTATCGCAGTAGTGGGAGTGGGAAAATCGGGAAACATCGGCAGCAAACTCGCGGCCACGTTCAACTCTACCGGCGCACCCGCTTCGGTCCTGAACTGTCAGGATGCCATCCACGGCGATCTCGGCCTGGTACATCCAGGCGACGTCGTCATAGCGTTAAGCTATTCCGGGGAAACAGAGGAGCTCCTCGCCCTACTGCCTCATTTGAAACGCCGGAAGATCCGCCTCATTGCCATCACCGGAAAGAGCAACTCCACTCTCGCAACAGCCTCGGACTGCGTGCTCGATATCAATGTGCAGCGCGAGGCCTGCCCACTGAACCTGGCTCCGACATCCAGCACCACGAACACGCTGGTAATGGGCGACGCTCTCGCCATGGTGCTTCTCGAATCCCGGGGATTCACGAAAGAACATTTCGCCGAGCTTCATCCCGGTGGCTCACTCGGCCGTGCTCTTCTTCTGCGGGCGGAAGACATCATGCGCAAGGGGGGCGAACTTGTCGTTGTTTCCCCTGCTGAACCTGTCATTGACGTAATTGGGAAAATGACGAAAGCCCGCGCCGGCGCGGTCGTCATTGCCGACGAAGACGGTCGGCTCGCCGGGATTTTCACTCAGGGAGATTTTGCCCGCTCGTTTCAATCCGGGAATCCCGACATCGGGCACCAGCGGGTGGATGAGCTGATGACCGAAAATCCCATCCATGTCGCTTCTGATCGCCTCGTGGGGGAGGTCCTGCGAATGCTGGAAGAAAGCCGCATCGACGATCTCGTGGTCGTCGATGCAGAAAACCGCCCGGTCGGCATGATCGACACGCAGGATCTGACGAAGGTTCGGGTGATGTAGATTGAGTTCTCCCCCCCCCTTCTCACCAGGTGGTCAGCAGGAACTCTGCTCCGTCATCTCCCGCGAGCGGTAGATTTTCCTCCGCTCCAAACGGAATCATCAGGAAATCACCTTCGCGCCAAATTTCACCACCGGCCGAGAGATCTCCACTGACCATCGTGAGAATGGAAAAACGCCCTTCAGTTACGGCGCCGACGGTGTTGCCACTCTCCAAGGCATGCCGCTCGAGGCGGAAGTGCTCGCACTCGCAAAGAAACGTACCGTCCGGCTCATCCATCGATGGTTCAACATCGTGAAAGTCTATACAGCGGAGGGATTCCTCAACGTGCAGGTCCCGCGGACGGCCGTCCAGCCCCACCCGGTTCCAGTCAAAAACGCGGTATGTCGTATCGGAATTCTGCTGAATTTCGTAAATCAAAAGCCCGGCACCGATCGCGTGAAGCCTCCCGCTGGGAATAAAAATGTGCTCCCCCTCTTTCACTGGAATCACATGGACCAGTTCCTCGACCGTTCCGGAGTTCAACGCTTCGCGAAAGGTTTCCTCGGATACTCCGTCTTTGACGCCCACATACAGCTCGGCGCCCGGGTCCGCAGCCGCGATGTACCAGACCTCCGTTTTTGGCTCTCCGCCGAGTTCACCGGCCACCGAATCCGGAGGGTGCACCTGAACACTCAGCTTGTCGCGGGCATCGAGAATTTTACAGAGGAGCGGAAACCGTTCCTGATCAGGAGCATCGGGTCCGAAAATTTGGGATCGCAAATCGGCGTCCCCCCAGATTTCCAGCAGCGTTTTCCCCGCGAGGCTTCCCCCGACAATCTTACTGTCGGCCTCCTCCCGGGCCGAAATCTCCCAGGATTCCCCAAACGGTGATTCCGCATCCGGCAGCTCTCTCTGAAAACGGCTCTCGAGGGTTCTGCCGCCCCATACCCTGGTTTGGTAAATTGGTTTGAAGTGAAGAAAGGACTCGCAGAAGGTGGACATCTCGGGAATTTATCTGGTAAAAACAGGAAAGGGAAAAGCAGGAATCCCGCCAACTTTCCTGCCTGGCTTATGAATGCTGAAATAAAAGAACGTTTCGATGAGTATATTCGCTCCCGCGGAATGCGGAAAACGAGTCAGCGTGATGTCATCGTCGAGGCGGCATTTGCCAGCGATGACCATTTCACCGCCGAAGAGCTTTTAGACAAAGCAAAAAAGATCGACCCGAAAACTTCCCGCGCGACTCTCTATCGCACGATCTCTCTGCTGGAGGAATGCGGACTGCTGAAAGAGATCGATCTCGGCCGAGACGAGCGCGTCTACGATCCGAATTTTCTCGATTCTCCCGACCACAATCATCTGATCTGCGTGGACTGCGGAAAAGTGCTGGAATTTGAAGACGAGAATGTCGCGGTGCTGGTCGATTGCATCACCCGGCGCCTCGGCTTTCGTCCCGCTTCAAAATCGATGCGTATCGAAGCCTGCTGCGACAAACTGCGAACCGACGGAGTCTGCGAAAATCTGCTTCAGATGCGATTGGGGAAGGGGAAATAGGAGGAAGAGGAAAATCGGAGTTGAAAAGGGAGGCCCTCGCGGCGATGCAGAACAATGTGGAAAGGACGATTCCAGACAGAAACTTCGAATTTGGTGCAACGCTACGGCGAGTCGATTTCATACGACTGGCGCCTGTATGCACATGACATTGAGGGTTCGATCGCACATGCGGCAGCGCTGCAGGATGCGGGGATCATCAACAAAACCGAAGAACGGGCGATCGCACGCGGCCTCAGGGAGATTAAAAAGGAGATCGAGAGCGGGGAATTCCGCTTCAAAACGAGCCTCGAGGATATCCACATGAACATCGAGCGGGCGCTCACAGAAAAGATCGGCGCCCCCGGAGCAAAACTGCATACCGCGCGGAGCCGGAATGATCAGGTCGCGCTCGACGTCCGCCTCTATTGCCGGTCCGAATCAAAGGCGATTCACAACCGAATTCTGGAGCTGCAGAAGGCGCTGCTTACGCTCGCTGTGAACCACCCTGAAGCGGTCGTTCCCGGCTACACCCACCTGCAGCGCGGCCAACCGGTCCTTTTCTCTCACCACCTTCTCGCCTATGTCGAAATGCTGGAGCGGGACAAGGAACGAATCCGCGACGGCTACAAGCGAATCAATGTGATGCCACTCGGCTCAGGCGCACTCGCCGGCTCGACGATTCCCTTAAACCGGAATCTGGTCGCACAAAAACTCGATTTCCCGGCGATCACGCAAAACAGCATGGATGCAGTGAGCGACCGGGATTTCATCGCCGAGCTGCTTTTTACGATCTCAATGGTGGGCGTTCATCTGTCACGGCTCAGCGAAGACGTCATCCTATGGGCCTCTGCCGAGTTTGGATTTATCGAGCTGAGCGATGCTCACACGACGGGATCCAGTCTGATGCCTCAGAAAAAGAATCCTGATGTTGCAGAATTGACGCGCGGGAAAACGGGGCGACTGGTCGGCAATCTGATGACGCTCCTGACCACGATCAAGGGGCTTCCCATGACCTACAACCGGGATCTCCAGGAGGACAAGGAGCCCCTCTTTGATTCCATCGACCAGATCAAACTCGCGCTCGAAGTATTCGCGGAAATGATGGCGGTAGCGAAAGTCCGGGAAGAACAGACACTCGCCGCTACGAGCGATCCGTTTCTCCTCGCGACCGACCTCGCCGACTACCTCGTTCTCAAAGGGGTCCCCTTTCGCGATGCTCACGAGATTATCGGAAAGCTCACAGCCTACAGCATCAAAGAAAAGCGGGACTTTCCCGATTTCCGGCTCGATGAGTTTGAGGAGTTCTCCCCTGCCTTCGAAGGCGATGTCTACCGCGTCCTCGATGTGGAAACGGCCTTGAAAGCGCGAAAGGCAATCGGCGCCCCCTCGCCCGGGAATGTGAGAAAACAGATCACCAAGTGGCAGAAGAAATTTTCCGCCGCAGGTTCCTTCTGATTTTTTCCAGACAAATTCGGGTCCGGTATCCGCTCTACCGGTTGAAATGAGCGAAAACACAAACGAGCCGGACCTCCCCGAAATTCCGGAGAGCGATGTTGAGTTAGAGGCTCTCCTGCGAAAGCTGAATCCGGCGCCAATGGAGTGCTCCACTCGCGATCAACTGCATCGCGAATACCGGATTACGGCAATGAATGCCGCTTACAGTCCTGCCCGTATGCACTGGCGCCGGGTAATTCCTTTGGCAGCTGCCTGCTGTCTCGCGACTTTTGCCTACGTTTCCCTCCGATACGGCACAGACCTTTGGCAGCCGGGTACGGAGTCGGACCCGGTAGCGACCCTTCGGGAAGTCACCCCTGTCGAGGAAGTTCCCCCGTCGCTTTCAGCACCGTCTGCCGGGGATTTCGTTCCTGTTTCCGCCCAGGGATATATCGTCAATTCGGCATCAAAAGGCGTCATCGAAACCGATGACGGCCCCAGGGAGCGCATGGCAGTCGAGTACCGGGATGCCTACCACTGGCACGATCCAAAGACGGGAACCAACATTCGAATTTTCAAACCCCGGAGCGAAGAAGTCATCGTCCCGCTCCAAACCGACTGACAAACCGACCATGAAAATACACACTCTCCTTCCCTTCGTGGCACTGGCATTCGCGCTTGCCACCCCTCTCCATCTCACTGCCGCACCCGACGGAAAAAAGAAACCCCGTCCGGAAAAGCAAAAGAAAGAAGCTCTGCCGCGCCCCGACAAACCTGCCCCGCCTGAGCCGTCGGCAAAGAAGAAGCGGTCCGCAAACAATGTGGAAACACGACCTTTCCTGGGAGTAGCAACCTCACCCGTGGCTCCCTCCGTCCGGGAGTATCTCGATCTCGATGAAGGGTTCGGCATTCAACTCCAGCAGATTCTTCCTGACTCCCCTGCTGCGGAAGCAGATCTGAAAAAGCACGATATCCTCGTAAAGTTCGAAGATCAGCTTTTGATCTCCCCCGAGCATTTGTCCCTGCTCGTTCGCACCAGGTCGGGAAACGACTCGGTTGATTTGACGATCATCCGAAAGGGCAAAGAGCTCAACGTTTCCGTGAAGCTGGCCGAGAAAGAAGAGTCATTTTTTCCCCCTCGAATCGAAGGATACCGGACTCCCGGCGGCCCACCCCATTCGCGACACTGGCAGGAGCACTTTAAACGCCAGCAGGACCATTGGAAAAAGGGCTGGGTCCCCAACAGCCCCGGCGAAAAAGCGGCTATTGCCGATACTCCGGGACTCGAAGGAAAGCCCCCGGCCGTATCCGTCCGCCCCGGCTTTCCCGTTTCCGTATTTGGAACCGAGGGAATCATGAAGATCGACAACCACGAAGGCGAAGTCACCATTACCGAGGAAGATGGAAAGCATCGAATTGAAATCGAGGATGCGAAAGGCCATTTGATCCACAAAGGAGAGTTTGACCCGGAGAGTGGTATCGAAGCCCTTCCCGAAGCCGCCCGCGATCACCTGGAGAAGATGAAACTCGAAAACCTTGAGGTTCTGACTCCGCCCCCGTCGAAGCCTGAAAAAACCTCGGCACCTCCTGCGAAAGCAGAGAAAGATTCGTCAGAAGAGGAAATACTCTGAGAACGTTTCCGATCACTCGGAAGTACGTTGAAGAGAGATTCCGGGGAGGCCGGAGAACCAATGTTTCCCCAACCTCCCCGTCTCTGAACCAAACGAAAAAAATCCTTTTCACTCGGCACCTTCAGCGGGGGTGCCGATTTCTTTTCCTGCAGCCCACAGGATCGAACGTGCCAGCAAGCGGATAAACACGTCATCGCCGAAAGTCTCGTCAGAATGTCCGTAGGTCGTTCCAACAACGCGGGTTCCGTCGAAATTATTGGCCCAGATCACCGCGTGATCT
>JAKSBG010000464.1 GCA_022361255.1 Verrucomicrobiales bacterium | reverse complement strand
GCGAAGGTCAGGGTGCCGGTGATTCTGAGTTTTACATGATTCCCTGGGACGTCACCCAGATGTATGGAAACGACGACCTTCTCTCTGAGAAAGCGATTTCCAATTCACGGCTGCAACAGCTTACCGCATCAATACCCGCCCGGAAGCAGTTGATGGTGCTTGATGCCTGCCAGTCAGGCGGTGTCGTCGAAAGTTTTGCGGTTCGCGGTGCGGCCGAGGAGCGGGCTCTCGCGCAGTTGGCTCGCTCATCGGGAATGTATGTTTTGGCGTCGACGCAGACCGAGCAGTTTGCAACAGAGGCGGAGGAACTGGGGCATGGACTTTTCACTTACGCCTTGCTGGAAGGCCTGAATGGGAAAGGGGACGGAAACAGTGACGGAAAGGTGACGATCAAAGAAGTCGAGGCGTGGTTGAATGAGAGGGTGCCCGAGTTAAGCGAAAAACATACGGGAACGGCGCAGTATCCGAACAGTTTCGCGAGGGGGCAGGACTTTCCGATCGGGTTGATCAAGTAAAACCCTGACAGAGCCACTTTTTAGAGATCGCGGCAACATATGGTGAAGGTTTGATCGTCAAACCCTTCACTATGAACCGCACCATTCTAAAATTTTCCGCCGTAATTTTCCTGGCTCTTCTTTCCGGCACCTGGTTGCCCGGGGCCGACTCGATTGTTGAAAATACCGACGATGCCGGAGAGGGATCGCTCCGGAACGCGATTTCTAACATCGACCCTGACGCAGCGAATCTCATTACATTCTCTGCAGGGATTTCCGGTCAGACAATTTTGCTCTTGGATCAGTTGGAGATCGCTCTTAACGGTGGCGGCGCTGTGACGATCGATGCGAGCGCCCTGGAGAATCCGGTCACTCTTGACGGTGCAAATCAATCGAGGCTGTTTCGGATCATGAACGGCACTACGGTTCTGCGTAATCTGCGTCTGACGAGAGGCTTGCCATCAGCGCCTCAGGTGGCCGCCAGTTCGGAATCGGGAGGGGCGATCCTGGCTGATCAAAATGCGCTACTTCGGTTGGAAAACTGCGAGGTAGTTGGCAACAGCGCACGGAACGGAGCTACCGATTCTTTCGGGGGAAGTGGTGGTGGAATTGCCTGCGTCGGCGAGCTGGAAGTTTATGATTCCACCGTGGAGGGGAACCGGACTGGGTTTGGCGGTAGCGAAGTTGCGGTTGGCCCCGGGGTTTCCGGAAGTGGCGGCGGATTGTGGGTGCAGGGAGAGCTGAATCTCGTGGACTCAATCGTAAAAGGCAACCAGTGCAATCCAAGCGGAGCCGCAGCCGGATTCACTATCGGCGCAACGGGAGGAAATGGAGGGGGGATTTATCTTGATGGGAACGGGTCGATCGAAGGTTCTGTGATCGAAAATAATCAGGCCGGGAGAGGAAGCCCGGCAGATTCCGGCAGGGGAGGAAAAGGAGGAGATGGAGGTGGCTTGTATCTTCGAAGCGGAATTTGTCAGATAACCGGGACCCTTTTTTACCGGAACCGGGCGGGTGGTGGTTCTGCGACCGAAACCGGCGTCGCGGGGGGTGTCGGCGGGGAGGGCGGAGCCATGTCTGTCCCCACCGGGACAATCGAAATGCGCCGATCCCGGTTACTTGAGAATGAACCGGGAAGCGGAGGCGTGCGACGCAGCTCCGGTGTGGCTGCTGCAGGGGGAGAGACAGCGGGAATTCACATTGGGTCAGCGGGTGCTCATCTGATTGAGAACAGCATCATCGCCCGAAACCCGGGAATCGGGGTTCTCCTTGCGGGAGCTGGTTCCGTTTCCCACATCCATGTCACCGTTTTCAGAAACGTCGGGGAAAGCGGTGCGGGAGTCGTTCACAGATCGGGAGTAATTGGTTTCCGCGATTCCATATCCGCATTTAACGGGACTCTGGACAACGGTGTTCTGGTCGAAAGCAACACCGAAGGAACGATCCAATTGAACGGGGAGAATCTGATCCAGGGCAATCCCCGATTGCATGAACCGGCTTCCCTTTTGAGCGCCGGATATCTTTCTCCTTTGCCCCAATCGCCGGCAATAAATCAGGCGCAGTCGTTTGCGGGGACTCCCGCAGTTGATGTTCGAAACGCTCAACGCGACGACAATGCGCCGGACATTGGTGCTGTGGAAGGCGCCTGGAGGCCCGACCAGAGAATCGGAAAAAAGCGAAGATTGACCAGCCATCGCGGGAACAACATATACAACCGCAACGGATCCGGTCAGAAGCGAACCCTCCGAATTCGCGGGCGAAAGGGGAAGGCATTCCTCTCTTCGCAAAGCGATGGCGATGCAGACGACTTTCGAATGCGCGCTCGCGGTGCAAATCGAAAAGTGGGATTGAGAGTGTTCCGTCTCACCGGGGGGCGTTCCAATGTGACCGGAGCGGTGAAACGCAATCGAATCGTGGCGAGGACCGTTGCCGGCGGCAGCCAGGTCACTTTTCGAATCGAATCCAGGCCGAAGACGAACGGGAAAAGGCTGAAAAAGAAAGTGAAGTTTCAGCTCACCTCTGTCGGGGATTCCCGCAAATCGGACGTTGCCTTGCTCCGTGTCATCAAGCGGTAGAGCACCGCTGAAAAGAAAAGAAGGAGTGGACGGACTGGGACTCGAACCCACTCGCTCTTCGGGGGTACGTTCAACTATTCCACCGCCGATAAGATGATTCGAGCCATGAAGACCAAGGGTGGCTGCATGACTCGCAGCAAGGTTAACCAGATCGTTTTCTCGAACAACGTCAAACCGATCCAGCTCGACGATGCCATTGAGATTCTCGAAAAAGCGAGAGCGGCCTACCGAAAACATGAACGCGCAGGAGGAGCCACACGCGAAATTTGAATTTCGATCTCCGATACGAAATATTCGCACGCCATGAAATCGTGCCGCATTTCAGCGGCGCTCAGCGACTAATCTCTAATCTTCGAAGTCACGAAAGCTTACGCGGCCGAATTGACCGGTTCGGATTTCTCCGAGATGCGAGAGGTATTGCCAGAATCCCAACAATCCTTGGGCTCTCTGTCTTCTGTCCGAATCGTATGAGACGGCCGACCTGCGGAGTTGTTCCGAAAGAAGTTTGACCTCCGCCTCAAGTTCGTGAACTCGCTTAGCCCGCTCGCGTTCCTCCATTGATCGGGATCGACGTGTTGGGGCAGATTCAGAAGATTCGACGGATTCAACAGACATGGCTCTTAATGACTTTAATACTGTGCTCAAGACAGATACGATCAAAAAAGTGTTTGAGGATAGGGCTGTAAGTTTCCTTGAAGGCCCCAGTGACTGACTTCGGTTCCTCGTCCATGAGCGTTAGAACATACACGACTTCATCCAAATGGCAGTGAAAAATTGGAAAACCGCAAATTGAGCCACGAGGAACTTCTCCGTCTTCTACGTGAAAGGTGATGGGGAATCGTTTCTCTGCCTCTTTGCGTGTCAGCTTAGACTTCTTCGTATGATATCGCTCCAAGTCGTCACAGATTTGAAACGATCCTGTTTTAGCGACGTAAGAGAAAAAAGAATCGCGTGCAGTAACGGTGGAGTTTTTTGGGCGCATCGTTCTCGGGCTGCAGGCCACTGGTTCAACCGGTTTGCCCTTTTCCACGGCAACAAGGACTACGCGCAAATGGGGGATTTCACTTATTGACAGAATCAGTGTTGCCGCTTCCTCAAGGAGCTCCCGAATTTGCACTTCTGGCTGGGCAATCTCGTTGAAGATCTCTTCCATTTTCCGTCCGTCATTCTTCACACCTGTCGCAACTTTCGAGCAGCGTTCAAGCTTGCTTCCAACGACGCGGTTTATTGAAACGAGAGCTTTGGTTAGCCTGCTATCGGGCACGTACTGCGGATGCTTATTTTGTTCGTATTCACCTCGCCATTGATACAGGTCTGCCAAAATCGAGAGGATGAAAGGCAAAGCGAGCATCACAATCAGTGTTACATCGCTCTGGAGATACGGGATGATCTTCGACTGGGTTTCGGATGGCCCAGCTTGAAATTTGAATCGTGCGAAGCCAAGAAGAACTGTTGGCAGAGCAATAGCCAAAGCCTTTATCGCTGCCCATCTCTTAGGACATTTAACAGGAAAAAGTAGGATGCTTCGTTTTATCTTCTTCATCAGAATCTTGCTCAACGGCGCGAGCAATTTTGGAGAAGTAAATGCGTTATACTGTGATCTTTAACCATGTCCAACATTTTGTGAAATATCGAGCCTACTGAAAATCTGTTTGTTTATACAATGTCAGAACCGAATTGACCCGATTGCCACTTTGTTAGACACTTAAGCCCCCAGCCGTGGAATCGCAAAATTTCCAGTTTCTTTCCTCTCACAGCCGCCACCTGT
>JAKSBG010000183.1 GCA_022361255.1 Verrucomicrobiales bacterium | reverse complement strand
TTCGGCGTGATCGAACCGTTTGGCTGCACGACAAAATTACCAATCGAACCGGTTGACTGGAGGAAAAGCGAATCACTGATGATATCGAGACCGTCGGTGTGGTGGTCGATCATGTCGCCGATCCCCGTCAGTTCGATGTGACCCGGAGCCGTGATCGGACTGGTCACCACCAGATCGAGCCCGCCGAAATCGGTGAAGATATTTCCGTCTTCGGAAACGAGACCACCAAGCTCAATATTCTGCACGAGAGGAGTTCCGTCGACATTCAGACCAATCTCATCCTTGGCGCAGACTTCGAGATAGGTGGAAGGACGCAACCCATTTTCCTGATCGATCTTGATCTCAATCCGTTCCTCATCAGCTCCCACGGCACCGAAAGTCGATTTCAGGATTGCGCTGGAGGTGACGATGCCAGGCCCGCGAGAAAACGTAGCGGTTGAACCAGCGCCATGAGAAGTCGCGGTTGAACCATCCTCGCCACGCACGACTGTCAGTTCGCCACCGTTGATCGCAGTGACCGTCACCGTTTCCGAACCAATCTGCAATTTCGAACCAACAGAAATCCCCAGACCAGGGACGTTGTTCAGAGTCAAGGTCGTGTCGGTGGCGTTGACCGCTCCCGTGAGCAACGCGGTGGTCTCAATCGGTGCTGCCGTTGGCTGGAGGATGGAACCTCCTTCGGCGGTAAAGACAGACGATCCCGTCGGATTGTGAATCACTCCTTCGATGATAATATTCCCATTGCCCGGGGTGACATCGGTGGAGAAGACCTCCAGGCGGGTCGGTGAGAAACGCTCTGGATCGGTGCTGGAGAAACTCCCGCTGAGTGTCTCGGTTTGGATATTGGCAAACGGATTGATCCCCGTCTCGTAGAGGACGTTGAGATCCTGGATGCGCAGATCGAGCGAGGAATCGTTGACGACCTCAATGGAATTGAAGCGATCGGACTGTCCGATCTTCGAACCGTTCCGAATCGTCACGGAACCATGCTGCTCGTCGGTGTCAGGTCCAAAAGGAGATCCCGTCGGCACTCCGAGAATCGTCGGCCGGTTGTCCGGATCATCATCGACAACGATGGTGGGCTTGAGCGCCCGAAGTGTAATCGATGTGGGAATCGAGCCCGCATTCATCTGCTCGAGAACGATGTCGCCATCCTCAATCGAAGAGTCAATGTAAGTGCTGGTCGTTATCACTCCGTTTTCATCGATGAAAAGCTGGGCATTACGAACCCCCGCTGCGATGTCGCCATTGAAGACGATATCCGCATCCGAAGTGACATTGAGTTCATAATCATCCCGCTGGAAATCGAGTCCCACGGCATCACTGTCCGTCCGCTGCCGAACCCGATCCGTCCCGTCACCTCCGTCAGCTTCGACGAGAATCTGGTTGCCCATTACAGCAGCACCTTCGTCTACAATGATGCCCGTATTGAGGTGGACGTTATCGAACACCTGTCCGTCGTGGTTCACACTGATCCCGAAACCTTCCGCAGTTGAATTGCTGTCGACATCGATCGTTCCGTGATCCGCGAGCATGTTGACGGTTTCGCCGATGATCCTGCTGTTGCCTTGCGCTTGCAGAAGGACGTCGGAACCCACGTTCACATCCGAAGTCGTTCGAATGAAACCACCGGCGGCATACTGCTCTCCGAACGCGTCGTGGTCGACCTTCAGAGTGCTGACACCAGACCCGATATCGACCTGGACACCTTCGACGACAGCGCCCTGCCCGATGACGGTGCGCGCGAGGGTGGCTCCATCGGTTCCCGTGATATCCGTCTCCGAAACTGACTCGTTGAAGCCTGCTGCTCCATAAAACTGGGTCTGGGTATCACTCTTGACGTCAATCGCGTTGTCTGCATCGATCGTGACACTTCCCTTGCTGAAGACGGAAGAAGCATTGCCAACGTCCGTTGACACCGTTGTTCTCACATCGCTCGTCGCGACGGAACTCTGGCCGGCAAATCCGCCACCGACGGAAACTTTCGCATCATCTTCCAGTCGCAGATCCGCATTCGATGTCAGAGTAAATCCAGCGAGACCTGTGACTTGTGAGTTGCTTCCGATAGCTGCATTGACAGATTCCTCGACCGCCTGATCGACCTGGATACCTGTTACTCCAACCAGCTTTCCGCCGGAGGCAGTCGCTTTGACATCAGAATCATTCCGAAGATCCGCCGTAACGAAAACACTGCCGTCGGCGGTCAAAACCACATTGTCACCGATTTCGCTCGAAACGTTCGGACGCATCGTGACGTCAATCACTGAAGCACCTACCGAAACGAGCCCCGCATCGACACCGATCGTGTCGGCATCGACGAGGCTGTCCGCTGCAGCGCGCACGCTGACATCCTCTGCTACTTCAATGAGCGATTTGTCAGCAATGCTTGCAGAAATCTCCGGAGTCACTTCCACATCGGAAAGGTTAATCGCGGCACCGATCAGTCCGCCAGCAGCAGCCACCGTGAGTGCTTCTCCATCGAGGTCAGCGGAGGCATCCACTGCCAGACTTTGCGCCTTGATTCTGCCACCCGCATTGGAGGACACTCCCCCGTTTACAGTGGAGTTCGTCTGCACAAACCCAACCGCAACCGCTCCGATCGCGATACCAATTCCGGTGGAATCTGCGATACCGTTCGACTCGGCGTTGACGCTGACGTCACCTGTCGCGTCGATCGAAGTTTCGTCACTGAGATCTGCGTTCACGTTTGCCGTATAGGTCGATGTCGCATCGACACCAACCAATGCCCCAATCCCACCGCTTCCGGCGAAGGCGAGAGACTGAACCCCTTGCCCACCGAAGAAAGTACTGTTCACGAAAGCCGCCGCTTCGCCCAGTCCCGTGCCACGAAGGAAACTCGTGTCAATATTGGAAGCCGTCGTCGTGGCTTTGCCATTTACCCGGACATCATTTGCCTGAATGGAATTAGCCCCCCGCGCGGAAGCATCCACGTTGGCCTCGAGCGTCGATCCGATAATCGTCGTGCCAACCGCAACCAGACCTGCGGAAACCCCAACGCCGGTTGATTGAACCGTTCCGCCGTGTTCGGCGAGGATTTCGACCTCTCCATTTGCCGCATCGATCTGAGAGTTCTCTGTGTAGGCTTCCACATTCGCCGTTACAGTAGCCGCACTTTTTGCGACAGCCCCACCGACGACACCAAATCCGGCAGCCACGTTGAGAGTTTTCAGAAAATCCGTTCCTTTTGCGGAAACGTGAACACCCGTCCCCGGGCCGAACGTTTCCACGTCAGTGGAAGAAAGATACGCCCGCGTCGTTGAGTCATTATTGATGACAGAATCAATCACAGAGACGCCCGACATCGTTCCCGCCGAGAGACTGATAATTTCCGTGTTTGCCCGTGCCACCGCATCAGCCGTCACGTTCAACTGACCCGCACGAACGGAACCTCCTGAAACGTAGGCTTCGGTCGTGTTTGCTATATCGACCTGCGACTTGATCGTGCTCGCTGAAAATCCTAACAAAGCGGCGCCGGTTGCCGATGCCTCCAAACCGGGATTCACTTCAACGCTGGAGTCGGCATCAAATGTTGCCACGCCTGTCGCGTTGAGATCAGCATCGACGGAATAGGACTCCGTTGTGTTGTTGATTTCGGCAGAAGAAATCAGCCCGCTACCGGCCACCGCGACGATCCCACCGATAGATACCGCTGCGGCAGCCGCGTCTACCGACATGGTTGGATTGGAGTTGGAGCGTGACACGATGTCACCATTCCGGGCAATAACGGAACCGCCCTGAACCGATGTTCTCACGTGATTGGAGATCGTGTTGTTCGCAAGGATGCCGGCGAAGGAAATTGCTGCGCTTGCAGGGGCAACGCTCACACTGATTGCTGCGGCCCCCGCTTCTGCATTGATCGTCGAAGTGTCAGAGGCTGTCTGGGCGACGGATGCTCCCGCCAGAGTGGAATCAATGGAATCTGAGAAGACATGAGTTGCGATGGTATTCGTCGCGGC
Source organism: Verrucomicrobiales bacterium (assembly GCA_022361255.1). Lineage (GTDB taxonomy): Bacteria > Verrucomicrobiota > Verrucomicrobiia > Verrucomicrobiales > DEV007 > Arctic95D-9. The sequence continues at coordinate 8,692 of JAKSBG010000183.1, read as the reverse complement.
GATTCCGCTTCCTGCTGCAGCAAGCGATGCTCCACCTGAAGCTGCCACGGCAGCTGAAAGGGCAGCAACTTCCGAGTCAATCCTCTGATTAGAAATCGCTTGCTGTTCAATCGCGCCAGCTGCATCCACAACGGAGTTTCGAATGTAGCCTGCCACCTCAAGCGGAATTTCGCTGAACGTCACCGAGCTGTCTGTTGAAGAAACGCCACCTCCACCAATCAAATTTCGGGCAATCGATACGCCAATCGCACCGGAACCTCCTGCGGATGCACCCACTCCGAGAGCAGCAGCAGCGGAAATGATGTCGGCTTCAATATCGGACGTGTTCGTTGCATTGACTCGAACCGCTCCGGCTGATTTCAGATCTGCAGAATCGATAAAGGAAACTGTGCCGCCATAAATAATATTCTCGGCTACCGCTCCCGCACCGGCGATCCCAACTCCTGTTCCCAGAGAGACTCCTGCCGCAAGAGAAGCTGCGGTGGAAGTGGCATCAATGCTCGAGCTGTTCACTGAGATGACGTCAATATCACCCAACGTGGTCGCGAACTGATCGGCAATATTCGCGATGGAAGCTTCGACTTCATTGTCGATCCGGTTGCTGGCGAGAGAAACGCCAACTGACACAGCGACACCCGTTCCGCCCGAGATGGAAGCAGCAAGAGCGGAGCCCTTAACGTCACTTTCGATTGTCGAATCTTCGCTCGCGCGAACATCGGCCTCCGAGGCAGAGAATCCGGCATTTCGGTCTCCGTCGACTTTCGCTCTCGTAGCGCTGTAAATTTGATTCTGCCCAATTGCACCCGCACCGCTCACGCTCACGCCCGTTCCACCGGACGCGGTCAGCGCGGCAGAGGTCGCCCCCACATAGGCGAGAATGGATTGCTGACTGATCGCTTCCACCAACAACTCGTCGTCTGCATGTACTGACGAATTCAGAATCTGCGCCTCTGTTGCCGCAACGCGACTGCTGTCGCCGATCGCGTTTTCTGCAAAGGAAGCTCCCATGGAAACCCCGACACCCGTGCCGGCACTTCCCGAGATTGCTGCAGAGGCGACCTCGATCCTCGCTTCGATTTCCGAATCGTTTGTTGCAGTGACTTCGGTCGCTCCGGAAATCTGCGCTACGGAGTCTTCGAGTAACGCGCTGGTTGATCCGTAGATTTCGTTGAACACAAATCCTCCTGCACCCGAAACAGCGATCCCGGTTCCACCGCTCAGAGCGGAACCCAGAGAGGTGGCGGACGACTGTGCAAAAATCTCAGCACTTCGATCCGCATCAATGATGAGATCACCATCTGCTGTCGTGAGCGAACCAATTCCGGAAGCGAAGGCACTGACCTCGCTGTCGATTTCGTTCGAGCCAATCGCCACTCCTACAGAAATCGCGGTAGCCGAGCCAGCCGAGAAATTGGCAGCTGCCGAAGAACCGTGAGTGGAAGCACTGATGATCGAGCTATCCGAAGCGGAAACCGCAACGTCACCCGTCCCCAGAGCTTGCACGATGGCAATGTCTTCGAGAAACGCTTCGACATCACGATCAATGTCATTCAGGGAAGTTGCGCCCCCCAGGCTGAAGGTGACCGAACTACCGGCCGAAGCCGCAATCGCCGCAGACATCGCTTCCACGGATGCCGTGATTTCACCCGTGGCATCGGAGCTCACGGAAATACCGCCATCGTTTGCGATGAGGGAACCTCCACGCGCGTAGGCCCGGCTCTTGCTTCCCCCGGCATCTGATCCGGAAATCGTATTGGTCGCAACAGCAACACCGACAGCAAACGACTTTGCCCCGGAAGCAGAGATTGCAAGACTCTCCGCTTGCGCAGCGACGTCCGCTTCAATCACCGCAGAGTTCTCATTCGTCACCTGGATCGCTCCAGCGGAATTCACCACGATGTTTTCCAGAAAGGCTTCTGAATCCGTCAGAATTTCGTTCGTCGCAAAGGTCCCGGCTCCTCCGATGGTGAGCGAGCTGCTGAGGGAGGCCGCCTGGCTGATCGCGGAGGCGGCACTGAGAGCATCGATTCGCGAGAAATCGCTTGAAGAAATCACGACATCTCCTGTGTCGGTCGTGATGCTCGACGGAGCCCCGGAAGCATCAGTCACGGAGGCTCTCGAAAATCCATTGATGTCGTTGACGGCACGCGCCGCTCCAATCGCAAAGGATTTCGCGCCCGCAGCGGAGCCGGCAATGGCTACGGAAGACGCGGTGGTATCCGAATCAATCGTCGCCGCGTTCGACGCTTTTACCGTTGCCGTTCCGCCATCCAATGTGGAATCAATCACGTCCGCCGAAATGCCTGATGCCACCTTGTTCATGCTCACCACGGCGCCAACGGAGATATTCGTGGCACTCGTGAGATCCATGTCGTAGGTCGCGGCAGTGACGGGAACCGTCGCGTCGAGATCTGCCGATGACCGACCTTCGATCACGATGTCACCGACCGCATTGATCGTCGATCCCCTAACAAGCACACTCGTCGGATCACTGAGACTGGAGATGTCCGTTCCTATCAGAGCATCGATGGTGTTGAAGAGGAGATTTTGCGGATCGATTCCAATCGTGTTAAACGCAAGCGTCACGCCAACCGACGTCTCACCCGCTCTCATCTCGTTGCGAATGTCGGCATTCATCCGCATGGCATTGGAAGCCGAAGCTTCAAATCCGTCGCCGGAATTCGCGGTGACGCGGTCCACCAAGGTGGTCGCGTTACCGACAATGGAGTTGGTTGCGATCACGGCACCAACCGCGAGCGAACTGGAACCAACTCCATTGGAATCCGAAGTCATCTGACTGTCGACGAGCGCACTGAGCGAGCTGTTCTCCTGTGACTGAATCGCGATGGAAGCTCCATCAAGGGCGATATCATCCACTGTCGTTGTCGCACCTCCGCTGAGATCATTGCGGAGAGCCATACCTCCGATCGCCTTGGATCCGTTTCTGCTGAAGGAGTTGGTCGTTTCTGTCTCAGACTCGGAAACCAACGTGACATCAGCATCGAGGCTGGCATCATCGGATGCCGCGATCAAAACCGCACCTCCACCTTTGACGGAAGTCTGATTGGTTCCGTCAACCGTTACGGTAGCTCCGCCCGCGACCATGTTGCTGGCGAGAAGAAAGCTCGCTGCGGTGCTGCTCTGATTGGTGAACCCGCTCGCTGAACCCGTCGCTTCATTCGAAATGACCGCATCGAGATCAGCCGTGTTGTCAGCTGTCACAAAAACGCCGCCCTGAGCATCGACCGATGTGTTCACCAGCCTCGCAACCGCATCGGAGCGGTCGATGGTGCCAATGTCCGTCCCGAGCAGTGCGTCGAGCGTTTGGTAAAGAATATTGGAGGCCTCGTAGCCGAGCGTGTTGAAGGCCATCGTGAATCCAACAGCCGTGTCACCGCTCTCGATCCGATTCTTGTTCGTCGCTTCCAGCTTCACGAGGTTGTCGGCATCAACCACCACATCTCCGGTGTCAGCGGTAATCGTGCTGTCGATGACCTCCGCCGAAGCATTGCCAACGACGTTGTTACTGACAATCAGCCCGGCCACCGCCAACTGCGTTCCCGCTCCAAAATCTCCTCCTCCACTGGCAGATGCATCTGCGGCTGCCTCTGCCTTCAAGGTCGTGGCATTCTGTGAACGGATCGCAAAAGAAGCGCTTTCGATCACTGCATTGGTGACCGTCGCCATGGAACCGGCATCGAGATCATTTCGGACCGACATTCCGCCGAAGGCCATCGAATTGTCGGCTCCGATTGAGTTCGTGCTCTCGGTCGCAGAAACGGCATCGAGTTTGCCGAAGGAATCAATTGTCGCATTGTCTGCCGCAGATACCGTGACGTCTGTGCCCTTAACGGTTACGCCTCCGGCACCTCCGTCGATCGTTGCAACGGATCCGCTTGCCACGAAGTTGCTGGAAAGGACAAAGCTCGCCGCCATGCTGCCCTGCCCGTGCAGTCCACTCGCTTCCCCGGTCGCTTCATTCGCGAAACTTGCCGACAAGTCGGAAGTGTTGTCAGCGATCACATCAATATTTCCGGCAGCGTCCAGATTCGTGTTCGTGATCAGCGCACTCGCAGTCGCCGCTTCTTTTGATCCGATCGTGGTTCCGATGAGAGCGTCCAGGGTCTGGGTGAGAATATCCTCCGCATCATAGCCGAGTGTGTTGAACGCCATCATGTAGCCGATGGCAGTATCTCCACTCGTCACTTCGTTCGTGTTGTCGGCATCCATCGACACGCTGTTCTCCGCAGAGACTCGAATGTCGCCAGTCGTTGCGGTCAAAGTGCTGTCGACCGCCTGAGCGAGAGCCGCACCGGTCACCGTGTTGCTCGCGATCACTCCATTGACCGCCAATTGGGTGCCTGCCCCGAAGGTTCCCCCGCCACTGGCACTGGCTTCTGCATTGAGATCAGCAGCCAATGTCGTGTCGTTCAACGCCGCGATCTGGATCGAAGCACTTTCGATGTCGGCGTTTCGCACTTCCGAAGTCACCCCACCATCCTGAACGTTGCGGACAAATGCCGCTCCTACGGCAATCGCGTCATCGGCGGAAATCTCGTTCGTGCTTTCCGTTTCCGCGACCATTTCGATGATCACTTCGGAATCCAGCACGGAAGTATCATTTCCTGACACATCCACCTCTCCGGCCCCGCGAATCGTCACGGTTCCGGAATCTCCACGGATTGCTGCGACAGCACCACTCGTCGCCATGTTGCTTCCGATAATAAAATTCGCCGACATGCTCCCCTGACCGGTAAAGCCGCTGGCCGAACTCGTGGAGCTATTTGTGAAGCTGCTCGTGAGGTCCAGGTCATTGTCAGCAGAAACCACCACATCGCCCGCGCTGTTCACATCTGTGCCAGTCAGAAAGGCTTCTGCGCTAGCTGAATCTTTGTCACCGATTTGGGTTCCGATAAGGGCGTCGATTGACTGGGAGAGAATATCCTCCGCCTCGTATCCGATCGTGTTGAAAGCCATCATCGCCGCGACTCCGGTATCGCCGCTGGAAACCTGATTCACATTGGTCGCCGTCAAGGAAACGCTATTGTCCGCATCGACGGTAACATCGCCCGTGTCGGTGGTAAGCGTACTACCTACGCCTTGTGCGAGTGCTCCACCTAAAACCGTGTTGCTTGCGATTACTGCGTTCACGGCCAGTTGCGTTCCTGCTCCGAAAGTTCCTCCACCGCTCGCGCTTGCCTCGGCATCGATCTCAGAAGTGAGGTCGGCGTCATTCATCGCTGCGATGATCACGGAACCCGACTCGATATCGGCGTCGCGAACCTCGGCAGTCACACCCCCATCAAGCACGTTGCGCACACTGAGCATGCCCATCGAAATTGCATCATCCGCTGTCGCGGGATTCGTGCTTTCGGTCTCCGAAACCACTTTCACGTTGCTGGTGGAATCGAGCACACTGGTATCATCAGCGTGAACACTCACATCCCGACCGCGAATCGATGCGACCGGTCCACGAATCGCAGCGGTCGCGCCGCTGGAAACCATGTTGCTCGCGATGATGAAACTCACTGCCATACTGCCCTGACCGGTGAACCCGCTCGCCGAGCTTTCGCTGGAGTTGTCAAACGTTGCCGTCAGCGTGGCATTGTTGGTGGCATCTACAGTCACGTCAGCAGCGCTCGTCACGACGCTGTTCGTGATGTAGGCCTCGGCACTGGCGGGCGCCTTATCCCCGATCTGGGTCCCGATAAACGCATCAAGGGTTTGGGCCAAAATGTCTTCGCTCTCGTAGCCGAGTGTGTTGAAAGCCATCATCGCAGCGATACCGGTGTCGCCGCTGTTGACCTGATTGACATTCTTCGAAGTCATCTCGACCGCGTTCTCCGCATCAACGGTGACGTCCCCGGACGTGGTCGTCACCGTGCTATCCACCACCTGCGCAAGCGCTTTGCCAAGAGCCGTGTTGCTCGCAATAATTCCGTTTGCAGCAATCTGATCTCCGGCTCCAAATGTTCCACCACCACCGGACTCGGCTTCGGCATCAAGATTTGCGGTCAGCTTGACACGGTTGTCGCTTTCGACAAGGAGGCTCGCGCTTTCAATCGAGGCATTCAACGCCTCAGCCGTCACACCTCCATCGATGACATTACGCACGCTCGTCATTCCAAACGCGAGCGCATTGTCGGAAGAGAATTCGTTCGAACTTTCGGTCGTCGCGCGCACTTCCATTTCGGCAGAAGAATTGAGATCCGACGTGTCACTTGCCGTGATCGAAACCGCATCAACAGCCTTTACTGTAACTGACCCCGCGTTGCCGCGCACGGCCGAGACAGCACCACTAGCCATGAAGTTGCTCGTGATCACATAGCTCGCCGACATGCTGCTTTGCCCGGTAAACCCACTTGCCGAACTCACTGAGGAATTGGAGAAAACGCTCGTCAGCGTGGCGAGATTGTCCGCATCCACGATTACTGCACCGGCACTGTCGACGTCGGTATCCAGAATCAGCGCCTCAGCCATTGCCGGAGCCTTGTTTCCAATGTCACCTCCGATGAAGGCATCGATTTGCTGATTAAGAAGATTCTCGCTTTCGAAGCCAAGCGTGTTGAACGCCAGCATCGCCGCGATTCCCGTATCGCCGCTTTCCACCTGATTGCTGTTTTCCGCCCGGAGCGTCACGTTGTTGTCCGCGTCGACCGTGACATCGCCACCCGTTGTCGTCAGTTCGCTGTCTTCGACCCGCGCTGTGGCTCCGCCGAGAGCGGTATTGCTTGCGATGACTCCATTGACGGCCATCTGCGTTCCGGCACCGAAAGTTCCGCCTCCGCTCGCGCTGGCCGCCGCATCGAGTGTCGCATCGAGTGAACCGGTATTCTCACTTTTCACCGTGATCGAAGTCCCTTCGATTGTCGCGTTATCGACGAGAGCGAGAGAATCCCCGTCAATGATATTTCGCACGCTCGCCAGGCCCATCGAAATCGCGTCATCTGCGGAAAACTCATTCTGACTCTCTGTCTCGGCCATCAGAACGATCTTCGTCTCTGAGGTAAGCTCCGATGCTTCGCTTGAGGTGACCCGGACATCCTTTCCTCGAACGGTGACTGTTCCACCCGGCCCCTGAATCGCGGCGACCGATCCGCTCGCGGCCATGTTGCTCGCGATGATGAAGCTCGCGGCCATGCTACCCTGGCCGGTAAACCCGCTCGCCGAACTTTCGCTGGAGTTCTCAAACGTAGCGGCCAACTCCATTGCATCCATCGCATCAACCAGCACATCGTTCGCGCTGGTGATGTTGGAATCCGTGATCAACGCTTCAGCGCGGGAAAGATTCTTCGCGCCGATGTTGGTTCCGACAAAAGCATCGAGGGTCTGAGTGAGAATGTCCTCCGCTTCGTAGCCCACCGTGTTGAAAGCCATCATCGCGGCGACACCAGTATCTCCGCTCGAGACCTGATTCGCATTCGTCGCCGTCAACGAAACACTGTTGTCAGCGTCGACGACAAGGTCACCGACCGTCGTGACCAGTTCACTGTCGACCGCCTGAGCGAGTGCTCCGCCGAGAAGCGTGTTGCTTGCGATGACCCCGTTCACAGCCAGCTGCGTGCCTGCCCCAAAAGTTCCACCGCCACTCGCGCTCGCCTCGGCGTCGATCGTCGCTGTCGCCGTGGAGTCGTTTTCTGCCTTCAGAAGGATGGAAGCAGCTTCGATGTCGGCATCCAGAATCTCCGCCGTTGCTCCCCCATCGACGATGTTGCGCACACTCAGCATTCCGAGAGCCATCGAATCATCTGCCGCGATGGCATTGGTGCTGTCGGTGGAAGAAACCAGCTTCAGGGTGGAAACGGTATCGAAAACCGATTTCTCCGTCGCCCTCACCGTGACTTCGCCGGCTCCTCGAATCGTGACCGTTCCACTGTTCCCCCGGATCGCCGCATTCGAGCTGCTCGCCGCGTAGTTGCTCGCAATGACGATGCTGGCCGCCATGCTGTTCTGTCCGGTGAACCCACTCGCCTCGCCCTTCGCCTCGTTCGAGATTTCACTGTCGAGCGTCACTTGATTGATCGCATCGACGAGAATCGCCCCGCTGCTCGCAACGGTCGTGTCCGTGAGATAGGCCTCCGCATCAGCCGAGTCCTGATTGCCAATTCCCGCGCCGAGCAGCGCATCGACATTTTGAAACAGAAGGTTCTGCGCCTCGTAGCCAAGGGAGTTGTAGGCCGCCATCATTCCGAGCGCGGTATCGCCCGCTTCGACCTGATTCTGATTGAAGGCCGTCAATGAAATCGCATTGTCCGCTTCGACATAGACATCACCAGCGGTCGTCGTGAGATCGCTCGCGAGCACCTCCGCAAAAGCATCTCCGAGCACATTGTTCGTCGCGATGACACCACCCACAGCGAGCGAGGAACCATTTCCAAAGGTGCCACCGCCCGAAGAGCTCGACTCGGCAATGACAGTGGAATCAATCGTCGTCCCATTCTTCGCCTTTACGGCAATGGACGCACTGTCGACATCGGCGTCGGAAACCGTCGCGGTAGCTCCTCCGTCAACATCGTTGCGGGAAACAATGCCGGCCACGGCAGTGGAATCCGGTCCCGAAAATGGATTTGAAGCCCCTGATGTCGAGAGAGAAAGCACCTTCGCTTTGGCGTCCAGATTTGCCGAATCATCGGCGTCCACTGTGAAGGCTCCATTCGATTTGATCGTGACCATACCGCCAGGTCCGCGCACC
>JAKSBG010000482.1 GCA_022361255.1 Verrucomicrobiales bacterium | reverse complement strand
GTTTGCCTGATCCCGACAGTGAGAAAGGAAACCCCTGGAGGAATTGCTCCCAGCCTGATGCGGACTCGCCGCTTGTGAGAACCCGGTTCGGCCGGGAAGGCAACGGATTCAGTGCCGAGCTCGGTGCCTTTGTCGTTCTCGACAAAGATCTCCGCTGGCTTCGAAAAGGATCCCAGAGCACGTGCGTCAACTGTCAGGGTGACCCGCGCATCTTCGAATTCTGTGGTCTCTGCATCGACCTGAAAAATGGACAGGTCTGACGCGTCCGGGGTTTCCTCGCCGATCACGACGGGGAAAACGGGTGTTTTTTGATCAGCCGATTCAATCGAATCCAGCCAGGCCTCCCACTTTTCCGTGTCGGTGGCGTTCCCGTCCGAAAGTAGAACGGTGGCGACGTGGGGGCGGTTCCGAAAACGGGTTTCGACTCCGTCGAGTGCCGTAATCAGATTCGATCCGGGTCGGGAGAAGTCGAGGTCGCTGTAGTCGACGGACCGGCGCAGGGTTCGGTCGAAGAGGAAAGTCTGAAGCCGGAAAGTGTCTCCGATTTTCTCGAGCCAGTCGGGGAAAACCGCAGCTTCATTAGTGGTGACGGCTTTCCGGAGTGCGGAAGAAGGTGCGGGTTGTGATTCGGTTAGGGAAACAGCGAGTCCGGAGGAATTGTCAGCCACGACAACGACGTCGTTGGCGTTCTTTTTCGGCTCCTCATCGAGATGAACCGGCTCCATCAGGGCAAGGATGAGCAGGACCAGGCCGATTGCTTTGAGAAAGAGAGCGAAGATTTTTGTCCCTCCGCGGAGCGGGGATGAGCGGTAGCTGAGAAACAGAATCAACAGGGCGATGCCTCCCAGTCCGGCGGCGAACCAGCCCCAGGATTCGTTCGCGAAAGCGATCGAGGCGAGGGTGGGGGATGTCAGGAAAAATGGCATGGACAGGTAGCGGCGATCTAGAGGTCGCCGATTCAGGGACAGGTAGTTTCGGCGACCTGAAGATCGCCGCTACCACGGATCACGAAAATTTGAAATTCGACATTCATCAGTGCTTCGCGAGGTCGCGTTCTTAATTTCCGGCGCCGAGTTCTTCGTAGTAACGCCGGACCAGATCGCGGAACTCGGAGGGCACCGGATCGCGGTCGATGGGAGCAAGCGGATTTTCCTTGTTCAGTTTGGCGATTTCCTCGCTGATGCGCTGGCGCAGTTCAATGAGAGGTTCGGTAATGCGCTCATTGATCGCTCCGGCTGTGGGAGGCTGGTTGTCGCGGGAGAAATCGATGCGCATGCTGCGGGCGTCTTCGCCGACTCGTCTTGCCGAATCACGCAACTCCTCCTGGGTAAGCATCTCGCTGATGCGCCCCAGTCGATCCCGGAAATCTTCATAGTTTTCTCCGGTGATCGGACCTTCTTCCCGTTTTTCGGACTGCCGATTGAAAAAGAGTTGGGGTGGGGCGACCTGACCTCCGGTCGGCAGTTCCCCCCCGCGCCCGTCGCCTCCGGTGCTGATGCTGCCCCGACGACTTCCGGAATTTGTTCCCGCCATTTGCTGTTGGCTCTCTCCTTCGCCCTCACCGGGTTGTTGGGAGGGCTCCTGTCCTTTTCCTTTGCCGCCCTTGCCACCTTTCCCTTTCGCGTCGGCCTGTCCTTTCTGTCCGCCTTCCTGTCCTTCACGGGATGATTCTCCTTCGCCGGGCTGCGTACCGGCTTTCTGCCCGCCTTTTGCGAGGCCTTTTTCTCCCGCTTCCCCTTTTCCTTTCTCAGATTCTCCCTTCCCGCTGCCGGGGCTTTTGCCTTTGGCCTTGCCCTTTTCCCCTTCGGAACCGGATTGCGTTTCGCTTCCCGGGCCGGGCAGGGGAACCGCTCTCCCTCGTGGTGCGGGATCGGCGCTTGCGAGGGGTGGCTGACCTTTTCCGCTGCCCGCCTTTTGTCCTTTCTCACCGGCCTTTCCGTCACCAGATTGTTCCCCCTTTTCCCCTGCTTTTCCCTCCTGACCCTGCGGCTGTCCCTTTCCAGGTTGAGGTTCCTGCCCTTTCTGCCCCTGGCCATTTTCGGCCAGCTCGACCGGGTCTCCCTTTCCGGTGGCCGGATCATCCGTTTTTTCGCCTCCGCCGAAGAGACGTTTTGCTTCCGCTTCCGTTTCTTCAATGAGCCGATCCAGCTCGGATCTGGCGAGCCGCAGGGAGTCTGCTTCGCTTCCGAGAATGCTTTCCGCCGCTTCCTCAATGCTTTCCTTCAGCTCCTCGATGCCTCTTGCAGCTGCCTGCTCCGGTTCGATGGCCTGATTGGGGCGATTGTAAAACGTGTAGTCCCGCGCGTCTTCGAGTGACTCCTGCGTGCCGTTCATCATTGTGTTGCGCACGGCTTCGTAAAGTGAATCGGACAGGATTGGTTCGGATTCCTCGGCCTCCTCGCTGAGTCGCTTCATCTCCTCGATCATATCACTGAGGCCACGGGCCTGATCGGAAAGCTCTCACGCGAGCTCGCCTTTCACTTTCTGTTCTTCACCGGCTTCGAAAGGATCCTCGTTTTTCGATTGAGAAAGTTCCTCCAACTGCTCGCTGATTCTTTCCTGATTTTCTGCGAGCTGACGCGCCGAATCACGGATTCCCCGCATTTCGTCGGCAAAGCGGTTGGAGGTGCGCTGGCGAAAATCCTCCTCCATTTCCTCGAGTTCCTCCTGTGCCCGGGTTGCAGAATTGGCGGCATCGGCGAGATCCCCGGATTCGAGTTTGTCGGCGGTTTCCTGAATGTTTTCCCGTGCTTTGTCCAGTTCCTCGCGCTCTTCGGCGAGGCGGGTCTGGTTTTCCTGTGAATCCATCCGCTCGGAAAGATTGTCCGTCTCGCGGAGCAGTTCGCGTTGCTCTTCCTGCAGGCGTTTGAGCTGGCGCTCGATTTCCTCACGCTCCTGCCGGTTAGCGTCCTGCAGTTGTTCTTCCAGTTCCTTGATTTTTTTCGCGATCGCCTCCTGGCGTTTCGCCAGCTCTTTAAGGCGGCTGAGAATGGCGAGGTTTTCCTTCTGCTCTTGCGACTGCTGTTCCTCCTGCGCCGTGGAGTTCTCCTCGTATTTCAGCTCTTTCTGCTTCAATTCGAGGTTCATGTTGGTTTGCTGGCGCTGTTGTGATTGACCCTGAGAAGGATCTTTCTGCATCGAGATCTCGGACTCGCGGTTGCGTGCTTCGATCAACTTGGCGAAAACTGCACGCGCAGTCTGGTGCGCGGGAGAAATTAGTTCCCCGTCGCGTTTTTCTGTGACCATTGCGAACTCCGCCGCTGCGTCTCCCATCAGCTCCATCGCTTCGGTGAAAATTTTCTTCAGCTCCGCGTCTTCTGTTTTCTGGATTACCTCCATCGTTTTATCGGCGACGACGAGTTGTGATTCTGCGACGACGTCGACATCGCTCACCAGCGTTGCGATTTCCTTTCCGAGATCATGATCTCTTCGCAGTTTCCACGCAGCGTTAATGACGTCTTTCTGAAGCTTCAGCAGCTCGCTGGAATCGCCTCCCTGTCCCCCCTGACCGCCCTGGGGCTGGCCTTCGCGAATGATTTCTTCAAAGAACCGGACCTCCGCGAAAAACATATCGCTCGTGGTTCGCCGGATTTCGCCCTGGCTGTTGCGATCCTCGGCCCAGAAGTAATAAGTGAGCAGCTGGCGCGGTTCGGCATCAAGCTTTTCCATATCCACGCTCGTGGCGAGGGGATGCATCTTTCCTCCCGGCAAAGAATCCTTCGTCAGGGTTTCGGAAACTTCATCACCGACAAACTGGTAGGTGAAGCCCGCTTTCTCCACTTTCACGTCGTCCTGTACCGTTGCTTCGACGGGAAGTTCCTGTACTGCGGTGACCTCGAAGTCGCGTCCGGGAAAGGTCAGCTTGATTTCCGGGGGCTGGTTCTTTTTCACATTCACGGTGAGCCACGGCGGGCGTTTGTTGGCACGGTCGGCGTCGTCAATGAGATGCACGCGGTAGCGCTGGGATTCGGTGGGCTGGAAGGAGGCGGTGAGAAGTGTCGGATCGCCGGACTTCGGCTTCAGCGGGATGGAAACTTCGTCCTCCCCATAGAGCTCGGCAAATGCGAGCGGCTTGTTCACCCGCAGCTGCCACTCGACGGTGGACCCTTCCATCACCGTAATCTTGCGCGTGTCTGTTTTCGTTTCCGGTTCCTCATTCAGGTAGGCCGGGGGAGTGATGACAGCGTCGGCCTGTTCGAGAGACGGGAATTCGAAAATCGTGATCACATACGGATCGCTTTGTGAGTTGTCGAATCGAACGAAGTATTCTCCTGCGAAATCTACTCGCGGCAGAAGTGCGGAAAAGTTTCCGTCCTCCAGCCCGACCTGCATCGGGACACGTTTTTCCCCTTCTTCATTTTTCACAATGAGAAGGGCATCCGCCGGAGCCTGGGCAGGAAAGTTGGCTTCGACGATAAGACGCGACCCTTTCTCCAGATCGATATCCCCCGGAGATACTTCGACGAAGATTTTGGGTGCGTCGGGAACCTCTACGGGCGGGGTATCTGTGTTTGTAATCGCAGTCCGATTCCCCGGGGCAGCCCCGAGCAGGAGCCAGATCGAAAGGCAAAATGCCACAACTGCCGCGAACTGCGTCCATGCGGCGGCAAGAAGACGACGCCCTGACACCTTACGGACCCACTGGTTTTTCACCGCGTGCTCCGATACCTCCGTCATGAGGCGTTTTTGGAGGTAATTCAGTTCACCGTTTTCATCCGGCTTTTGATCCATCGCTGCGAGAAGAGCCGATCGCAGGTCGGGGTGATTTTCCTCCACCTTACGCGCGAGATGTCTCATGTCGGGGCGGCGCGAGGCTCGTATAAGGCCGATCCCTGCGAAAAGAGCGAGCAGGCCCAGCCACCCGAATACCACTTTCCAGGACCAGAAATCCCGAAATACGGCAAGAGCCAGGAGCAGCAAAAACCCGATTGCACCGAGAGAAAGAACAAAGATCACGACCCGTCTGCGACGAAGAGTTGCCTCTGCATCGAGAACAGGCTGGAGACACTGGGCGAGGAGTTTTTCGATCATGGCCGGTAGAGGAGGTTACGCGTTGGCGGGCTCATTCGGGGCAGTGTCCTGACGCTCACGCGAGCGCCCCGCGGAGGGCCGCCCCGCAGGAGGCCGCCCCGCAACCCATGTTTCGATGAGAAGCAGGATGAGGGCCGCGAGAATGAGCCATTTCCAAAGCTTTTGTGATTTCTCTTTTTCTTCAGATTCGAGACGTTCCAGTTGAGTCGCAGTCAGGTTGCTTTTTTCCGCTTCAGCGTTTTCATCGCTGAGAGGGATGTTCCATTCGCGAAAACTGGCAAAAGGATCGAGTGGGTTCGTGTTGCCCTCGGTCGGGTGCAGGTTCACTGCGACAAGTGATTCCGCGCCATCGCCGGTTTCCCCGGTTTCATAGAACCCCGGACGGGTATGTTCGGTTTCGCCGACATACAGGGTTGCGGCCGAACGAATGCTGAAACCGGTATGTTCGAGTATGGAGAAAAGCAGAGGGACAAATTTGGAAGAGAGCGCGAGCTGGCTGTCAGCCGGTTCCCATCCTGACAGAAAAACAAATACGGTTCCCTGACCAGTGCGTTGTTCGACGAGAGCGGGCAGTTCCCCGTCAAAGGTGGCAAGGACGCGGGTGCTCTCGTCATCTGCTTCGGGAAGCGTGAGCGCCCGGTGTTTCCAAAAACGAATCCCGGTAAAATCGCGGATTTTCGCGCGGGCAAAAGGAGCGAGAACGGGATGTTCGAAATCCAGATCAGCGAGCAAAGCGTAGTCTTCGACATCCGCTTCGCCGAGCTCCCAGCCTTCGTGTCCGATGACGGAAGCCAGGGCTGTCGGATCCGCATTTCGGGAAGGAATCGCAATAACGAGGCCGCCCGCTTCTGCGAATTGATTCAACTTCTCTCCCGTTTCAGTCGGCCACTCTCCGGCTGCGACAATGACTTCGGTTTCTTCCGGCCAGGGCTCGGTGGCATTTGCGGCGACCGACACGATCGGGTTCAGCGTCGGTGTCGGCTGGAGGGCACGACGAAGGTAGAAAAGCGGCGATCCGGCCGATTCCACCGGGTTGTTTCCTGCGAGAAGATGTACCCGCAGCGGTCGCGCGCGAACCGGCGAGACGTAGATTTCGTTGTCGAAGGGATGCGAGTCACCTTCGACGGCGAGAATGCCGCGTGTCGCGTTTTCCGGTCGCGGTGTTGATGTCAGGATCCGGCTCGTTCCCGGAGCGATAGTTGTGCTCACCGCGGTATCGGGAAAGCCTTTCCAGGAGAAGACAGCGTTCGCGGATTCTGAATCGGCAGAATTCCGGATGCGAACGCGGTAGACCTCTGCTTCTTCGACGTTGGCTCGTGGAGGCGTTGCCGCAAGATTGGCAGAAAGGTTTCCGGGGGTTTTGACCGTGAGAGCAACCGGAATGACCTCGACCTCTTCCGGCCACGCACCGGAGCGCAGCCGATCCGTTTGCGCCCCTTCCTGAAAATCGCTGATAACGACGAGTTCGCGGCGTCCGGCAGGATTGTCAGCATCGGCGGCCAGCAGGAGATCTGCCGCTTCCGTCATGGCTTTTCCCACATCGGTTCCTTTCCAGGAAAGAGCGTCCGTTTTTTCTCCGGTCAGATCGTCGATCCCGGAAATGCGTGCGTTTTTCCCGAGCGCAGCCCAGGCGGGTAGATCCGCGAGCATTTCGGTTTCTTCATCGAAAACGCCGAAAGCGACCTCGTCAGTTGCGCTGTAGCGGGTCACGTATTTTTTTGCCTCTGCGAGCGCGCGCTGCCAGAGATCCTCACGCTGCATCGACGCACTGCGATCTACGAGAATGACGGCGCGGGTTTTGGCGGCGACTTCGTTCGGCAGCGTGAGCGACCGGAAAAAGGGACGGGTAAAGGCAAAGGCGAGCAGGAGCAGAGCCAGGCAGCGGAGAGCAAGAAGAAGCCAGCGTTCCAGTCGCGTCCGACGGGTGAGCCGTTCCGGCGTTTTCTCCAGAAACATGTGCGAGCTGAACGGGATGTGCTCTTTTGGCGGACGTTTCCGCAGATGCAGAAGAATGGGCACTGCCAGAGCGGCAGCTCCGAGGAGATAGAGCGGGAAGAGAAAACTCACGACAGTGGGAAATCTGACATGCTTTCAAAAGGGCGGCGAGCACGTTTTTGCGGGGAGAATTTTCTAATCCCCATGCAGCACGGAGGCGGGATCCCCTTTCCCGGTGATGCTAACCCTGTTGTGTGGCGGACCCAACAGGGTTGGATCAGCAGGCAAACCCTGTCAGGTAGAGGATTTTGATCCTTTTTCCCGCCCCGGATCGGGCTCGATCACCTCGGCTTCGACCGTGATGACGTCGGGACGGTTCATGGTTTCGGCCGGTGCCCCCATGGCCTCGCCTGCGACGCGAACGCGGTCTTTGAGCTTGGTTTTTACCAGTGCTCTAACGATATCCCGAACGGTGGGAATCAGGAGCGAAAACCCGATGGCATCGGTGAGGAATCCCGGCGTCAGAAGAACAGCCCCGGCAATGAGAATCATGAGGCCGTCCATGACTTCTTCGTGAGGAAGCTTGCCGGAGGAAATGGCAGACTGGTATTTGTGCAATGCTTTGAGGCCTTGTGACTTTGTCAGGTAGGCTCCGAGTACAGCGGTAACCACAATGATCCCGAGGGTTGTCGGAATTCCGATGCGATTGCCCAGCATCAGGAAAATGCAGAGCTCTAGAACGGGGATGCCGATGAATAGGAGCAGGAGACGAAGAAACATGATATGGCTTTCTGCCTGTTGGCTTCTGTATCTAATACGCTCGAAATCGACGTTTCGCAGAGGGGAATTTGGACGTGATTTTGTAATGCGTTGACAGAAGGGGGTGGGAAAAGGCTACCATTTCGGGTATGAAGTGGTTTTCTGTTTTCGTCATCGGGTGGTGGGGTTTGATTTCGGAAAGTGCGGCCGGTCCGTCGGTTACGATCTACAATCAGAATTTCGGTGTCGTTCGCGAGTCGGTGCCGCTGGAGCTGAAACAGGGCGAGAATCAGATTCGGTTCTCCAACGCGTCCGGTCAGTTGGAGCCGGACTCCGTCATTTTGCGCGATCCGTCCGGCAAGGTGAGTATCAGCGTTCTGGAACAGAACTATCGGGCAGATCCGGTGACTTCAGGTTTGTTGCTTCGTCTGAACGAAGGCAAGGAGATTGAATTCATCGAAAAACGGGAAGGTCAGGAAGACAGGATTGTGCGGGGAAAGGTGATCCGCAGTGGATATCAGAGTTACAGCACCGAAAAGGAGCGCATGCTCGCCAGCTACGGGATTCGCTACAATCCGAAAGCGGACATGCTTCAGCCCATCATCGAGGTAGATGGGAAGCTGAGATTTTCCCTGCCGGGCGAGCCGGTTTTTCCATCTCTGGCGGATGATTCGATTTTGAAGCCGACTCTGGAGTGGCGTTTGCATTCGGATCAGGAATCAGAGGTGGAGGCCGAGCTCAGCTACGTCACGAAAGGGCTCAGCTGGGAGGCAGACTACAACGTGGTGGCACCGGAAAAGGGGGAAAAGGTGGACTTCACGGGTTGGATCACGATGGGCAACCAATGCGGAAAAACGTTCCCTGATGCCACTGTGCAACTCATCGCGGGGGATGTCGCAAAACTGAATGACGACTCGGATGGATTCGGATTTCGCGCTGCGGCCGATCCTTTCGCGGATGCTTCGGCGCCTGCGGTTTCCCAGAAGTCGTTCGACGAGTTTCATCTCTATACTCTTCCGCTTGCGACAACGCTTCGGGACCGGGAGACGAAACAAGTCGAGTTTTCCAAGGCATCCGGGGTCGCATCGAGGCGACTCTATGTGTATGACGGAGCGTTCATCGATCCGCAGCGATGGCGGGGGCGATCGATGTCGCAAATTCGGCATGACGAGAATTACGGCACCGAAAGCAACCCCAAGGTCTGGGTTATGCGCGAGATCGACAACACCAAAGCCAACGGTCTCGGTATCCCGCTTCCGCGCGGCAAAGTCAGATTTTACCGACGGGATGACGAAGGGAAACTGCAATTCGTCGGAGAAGACCGGATCGATCACACGCCGCGGGATGAAACGATCCGGCTCTACACGGGGAACTCCTTCGACCTGGTCGGTGAGCGGAAGCGGACGAATTTCACTCGCGGGAAAAGCGAGGTGACTGAGTCATTTGAGATTCGCGTTCGGAACCGGAAGGAGAATGATGCTGTCGAAATCCGGGTGGTCGAGCATCTCTACCGCTGGACGAACTGGGAGATCAAAGAACCTTCCATGGAATACAGGAAAAACGATTCTCAAACGATCGAGTTTCGTGTGCCGCTCAAAGCGGGGGAGGAGAAGGTGATCAACTACACCGTTCGCTACTGGTGGTAGGTTTCGTCCCGCCTCTTACGCAATCTCTTCCGGAATATCGCGGCAGTGTTTCAGACGATATCCACCGTCGACAGGAAGAATCGTTCCGGTGATGTAGTCGGCTTCGGGGGAGCAGAGGTAAGCGGCGGCGTGTCCGATATCTTCCGGAATCCCGAGCCTTCCCCAGGGAAGTTTTTTCGCCTCTTCGGCCATCGTTTCGTCATTGTAGTGATGGCGTTCGCCGGGGGTATCGATCCAGCCGGGCTCGATGGAATTCACATTGATGTGATGCTCGAACAGTTCGACCGCCATCGTCTGCATCATGGAATTGATCGCTGACTTGGCTGCGCTGTAGGCGACACAACGCGCGTTGGGAATGCGGGCAAGCACGCTGGAAATGAAGACAATTTTCCCGGTTTTCTTCTTCTCGACGAGATGCCGGCAAACGAGCTGGCTCATGTGGAAGGCTCCGAGAAGAGCCGAGTCCAGAATGGCTTCAAAGTCCTCCCCTTTGTAATCCAGAAAGCTCTCACGGCGATTGAATGCGGGAACGTGGACGAGGCAGTCGGCGGTGCCGAATTCATCCAGCGCAGCCTGCAGAGTGGCTTCGGATCCTTCACGGGTAAACGCGTCGGATTCGACTCCGATACAGGGAACGCCGATTTTCTTTACGGTTTCGACAGCGCCTGCCAGCTCCTCACTTCCGGGTCGGTCAGAGAGAACGACGGATGCTCCGGCGCGGGCGAGCTGCTCCCCGCAGCCCAGGCCGATTCCTCGTGCTCCTCCGGTGACGATGGCGACTTTTCCTTCCAAACTCATGAAGCGGACTGTAGCGGATGCAGCCGATTTTGCGAAAGACTCTTTCGCGTGAATTCAGGGGTAAACCAACCCTTGACCGATGCGGCATTCCTGCTGAGTTTGCGCCGTGACGGCAGAACAAAAGCAGCAGTTGGAAAGCGGCATCCGCGATGTCGTGGATTTTCCCAAACCGGGAATCGTTTTCAAAGATATCACGCCGCTTTTAGCGGACGGGGAATTGTTCCGGCTGACGACGGAGCTGTTCATTGAGTCACTCAACGGTCAGGTCCCTGAAAAGATCATCGGCATCGACGCTCGAGGGTTCATTTTCGGCGCGGCAATTGCGGACCGGCTCGGTGCCGGTTTTATTCCGGTTCGGAAAAAGGGCAAGCTTCCCTGGGACACGACGGGAGTCGCCTACTCGCTGGAATATGGCGAGGCACATGTCGAGATTCACAAAGACGCCGTTTCGCCCGGGGAAAAGGTCCTGCTGGTCGACGACCTCCTCGCTACCGGTGGAACGGCGGGAGCGGCGATCAAACTGGTCCAGGAACTCGGCGGAGATATTCTCGGCATGGCTTTCCTGATTGAGCTCGCTTTTCTCGAAGGGCGCAAAAATCTTGACCCTGACATTCCGACAAGTGCCCTGCTTACCTACTGATCCGGAATGAGCTACGAAAGCGATGTCCTGCGGGACTGGTATTTGCTGTTTCACTACGGGTCGCCGGAGGAAATTCTTGCTGACGCGGGCTTCGATGCTTCCGTGTTGCCGGTTGGCTGCACCGGGTTTCCGGTCGCGACGGTAGAGGCGGCGGGCCTGGAAAAGCCGATCGGTCGCGCTCTCGATATCGGATGTGCGGTCGGGCG
>JAKSBG010000368.1 GCA_022361255.1 Verrucomicrobiales bacterium | reverse complement strand
TAGAGCGCGCCGTCGGGCCCTTCCGCCGTGTTCACAAAACGGCAGTTGATATCGGAACTGCGAAGAAACTCTTTGCCGTCCGGCTCCGGTTTGGTGAGGTGAAGCATGGCACCGTCTTTCGAGATGTCGGCGCGGCGAATCACGTGGATAGTGGGGTCGCAAAAAAAGTAATCGCCGCGCGCATCGGCGGGAAATTTGTCAGCGCGGTAGATGCTTTGACCGCAGGTGGAAGTGAAAGAGCGAATCTCGGCCGCCTCGCCGCCCCGGTCGTTCAGAAGGCAGGAACTGTGGGCCGAGAGGAAAGTGGGAGCGTACGGGTCCGGCAGGACGACAGGAATGCGGGGGATTTTTCCGGGAGCCAGTCGATTCGGAATCTGCCAGTAGCGGGGGTGGAGATAGGCAGAGGTGACCGGAGCGGTATTTGTGATCCAGTAGAGGTCGCCGACGTCGTCATGGGCGAGGCCCCACTGAGTCCAGTGCCCCGGTTGTTTCTCGACTTTCCAGTTCCCGTCCGTGAAGCGGTAGCGTTCCGAGTTGTAGGTGATGTAAATGTGATTATCGAGATTCCAGAGCAGGCCCGAGTCCTGATGTTCGACGGACCGCGAGGAATCAATCCGCTTCGAATCGCCGGGATCGTAGAGCACTTTGTTCTCGTCTGAGACTCCATCTCCATCGGTGTCGCGATACGCGGTGACGGCGTAGCTGTCCGTCTCCCGCACCGCGATCCAACCGTCAGAAAGGGGGAGAATGGCACGTGGAAGATTCAGATTGTCGACAAATACAGTCGCCTTGTCCGCCCGCCCGTCTCCGTTTGTATCAACGAGACGCTTGATCCGGCCGTTCCGACTCGTCTTGGTTCCCTCTCCATCGACGTTCTGCATGTAGCTGCGCATCTCGGCGACGAACATCGCGCCACTGGCATCCCAAACCGTGAGAACCGGTTCTTCGACCATTGGCTCAGCGGCGAACAACTCCGCAACGTAGCCGGGAGCGATCTCGAAGGTTTCAAGTTCCTCCTCCGGCGTCAGCATGACGTAGGGGTTGTCCTTTTTTTTCTGCTCCATTCTTTGTCGCGCAGGAGATTCGCCGGGAGAGGACTTCGCGGAAAACCAGGTGACTTTGTGGGGCAGAGCGGTTGATGTTTCGTCAGGACCCGGGAAATTTGACGGGACCGGCAAGGTCACGCTTCCGGTTGCGGCATATTCGCACGATCGGGCAAAGATGGTTTGAAATCCGAGACACTGCAGAGATTCCTGCTCTCCCCGCTCCATGCCGCCATTCCACAGGTGGCCGAGGCTCGTGACAATGACACGGCCTTTTCCGTAGGCGACCTCCCAGGTGATCGGTTCATGTTCGCCGGATCCACGTTTTTCCGGATCGGAAAAGGCACTGCTGAGCACGGTCAGGCCTTCGGTGGACCCCCGCATGTTGTGATACAATTCATCGCTGGCGTGTTTCCAAACAGGGGGCAGACCTTTCATGACAGGGTGCTGCGTGGCTCGAACGGTAATTTTGAAGGGGTGCTTCGATCCGTGACCGGAGTTGCCTCCCTGAATCAGATCGGCATCGTTCGCGACGTAGGTAGCACCGGTATCGGGGGACACCTTGATCGCTCTGCCGATTGGCGCGGGGCGATATCCGAGTCCGATCATTTCATTGAATTCCGGCCAGTTCCGGAAAGAATTGTTGGACCCGTGGACGAGGACGACACCGCCGCCCTCGCGGACAAAAGTGAGAAAGGCCTCCTGCATCGTGGGTGACCAATGGTCGCCGTTGTAATTCAATACGACGACGTCGCAAGACGCGAAATCCGGCAGCCAGGCATCCCAGTGTCCAGCCAGTTCTTTCCTCGCTTCTGCGAGAGGCTCCTGGAACAGCTTTCGTCCCTCCTGCAGGAGAGCTTCACTCTCCGGCCTCGTTGACCGGTGGGGAATCCGGGGAAAGCGGAGCTCCGGGGCAGTGGATACGGACACCTCAAACCGGCCCGTTGCTTCCAGTGTTGCGCGGAGATGGTCCGTCGTGGAGCGCCAGTCGTGATTGTTTCTTCCATCAATGATCAACGCGCGAACAGGAGAATCCGCACCCTGGATTGCCTGAGAAAAAAGAAGTAGGAAGCAGAAGGAGAGCCGTGTCATGTCTGTCGGGAAGCGTCCTTGTGATTGATACGTCAAACAATGGCGTGATTGGATTTCCCTTTCGTCTTGAAAGGGTCAGATTGCCCGGTGAATCGACGGCATCTGCTCACGGGAGTAATTCAGAACTGCGCGGACTGCCGTGGACAGATTCTCAGACTTCCGGCGAAGCAGGGCGATGACGCGCGCGGGTTCCGGATCGCAGATCGCCTGATAGGTAATCCGCGGGGAAGGGTGGTTCCGGGCCGTCATTTCCGGAACGATCCCAACTCCCATTCCTTCTTCAATCATGGCCAGCAGTGTTTCGATCTGACCGCACTCGAGCTTTTCGTTGGAGCGCTCGAGACGGCAGACTTTCATCGTTTGTTCACTGAGACAGTGCCCTTCCGTAAGGAGAATGATTTCGTCGCGCGGAAGCTCAGCGAGAGGGATCGCTCCCGACCTCGTGGCCAGTTCATGAGAAGAGGGGAGAGCAAGAAGAAGTCGCTCTCGAAAGATTTCCCGGAAATGTAGAGACCACCGTTTCCGGTCTGCTGTTGTGATATCACTGACAATAGCGAGATCGAGTTCACTTTTCCCAAGCAGCTCAACCTGTGCAGAGGTGGTGTCTTCCCGAATGATGATGCGCACACTCGGGAAATGTTCCGCAAAGCCACTCAGGAGGGAGGGAACGAGATAGGGGGCGATCGTGGGGATCGCTCCAATTTTGACCGTTCCCTCGACATTTGTGGTCCGTCGACGGAAGGCCAGTTCTGCTGCTTCGGCTTCGCGCAGCATGTTGCGAGCGTGCGTCAGCAGCATTTCCCCGGCTTCGGTCAGCTCAATTCGGCGGGGGTGACGAATGAAGAGAGGTTCTCCCAGTTCGTTTTCCAGCCCGATAATTTGCTGGCTGAGAGAAGGTTGGGAAACATTACAGGCCTTTGCCGCGCGCGTAAAATTGCCCTTTTCGGCAACCGTGCAGAAGTAACGAAGTTGTCGCAATTCCATAAGATAACATGAGAGTAAGGCGATGCTTCTATAGGAATATCCTATCATTAAAATTGGAAGCAATTATTTCCGAAAACAGGGAACTGAATCCACCTTCCTAACGTAGACCAAACCACTACTGCTATGAGTGATACCACTGAAAATACACCCGTCGTTGAAGCCCTCCGCCAAGTTGTTGCCGAAAGCTATGCGCTGATCGGACAAACACACGTCTGTCATTGGAACGTTCGTGGACCCGGCTTCTTTTCTCTTCATACCGCCTTCGAAGAGCAATACACAGAACTGTTCACCGCGGTTGATGAAATCGCGGAAAGGCTTCGCGCGCTCGGAGCGCTGGCTCCCGGTGGTCTCGGCAATCTTGCGACGATGGCCGGATACACGGAAATCGCGGAGGACGCCGATGCAAAAGCAATGGTGAGTCACCTCGTCGATCTTCACGGAAAACTGGTCGCATCTCTCCAGAAAGCGCGTGATCTCGCTGCTGAGGCTGATGACTCCGAGACAGAGGATCTCATGATCGCCCGATCACAGGTGCATGAGAAAACCATCTGGATGATGAAGAGCTACCTCGGATGAGGTGAAATTTTGATTCCTTTCTTCGAAAGACTCCTTATACCGCTATCGATTATGAAACGTGTGATTCCAATCATAACCTCCGCATTTGTCTGCGGCATGGCCGTAACCACGGCCAGCGCCGTGGAAGTCAACCGGGCCATGCTCGGCATGTTCCAGCCGCTCCCCGAAAACGCTGACAGTCCGGACAACCCCGCCACCGATGTGAAAATCGACCTCGGGCGCATGCTCTACTATGACACGCGACTGTCGAAAGACCGTTCTGTATCCTGTAACACCTGTCATGATCTCGCCAGTTTCGGCGACGACGGGGCGAGTGTCTCGACCGGGATTGGAAAGCAAAAGGGCGGAAGATCTGCGCCGACCGTTTACAACGCGGCGCTGCACATTGCTCAGTTCTGGGACGGCCGGGCCGCAGATGTCGAAGAGCAGGCGATCGGGCCCGTCACCAATCCCATCGAGATGGGGATGCCGGACGAGGCGTATGTTCTCCACGTTCTGAATTCCATTCCCGGTTATGTGGAGCTTTTTGAAAAAGCATTTCCCGACGAGGAGCAGCCTCTCACTTACAAGAACGTGGGAATGGCAATCGGTGCGTTTGAGCGCCGGCTTCTCACCCCGGCTCCGTGGGATGCCTTTCTCAAAGGCGATGACGATGCCCTCACTGATG
This sequence comes from Verrucomicrobiales bacterium, assembly GCA_022361255.1. Taxonomy (GTDB): domain Bacteria; phylum Verrucomicrobiota; class Verrucomicrobiia; order Verrucomicrobiales; family DEV007; genus Arctic95D-9. The sequence continues at coordinate 12,184 of JAKSBG010000368.1, read as the reverse complement.
AACAAAAAGAGGGGCTCAACCTCTTCATCACAAAAGGCTGTGCCACCTGTCACCAGGGCGCTGGAGTCGGAGGTCACATGTATCAGAAACTGGGTCTCGTGAAGCCGTGGCCAACAGAGGATAAGGGGCGCGCGGAAGTGGAGGGATTCGAGGCAATGGAGGGCTTCTTCAAAGTCCCGAGTCTCCGTAATATTACCGAAACAGGTCCTTACCTTCACGACGGTTCGATCAAGACGCTCGACGAGATGGTGAAGAAAATGGCCGAATACCAGCAGGGCCAAATTCTCTCCGATGAAGAAACGGCGAAAATCATCACTTTTCTCGGCGCACTGAAAGGGGAGGTGGATGAAGAATACATCGCTGAACCGGAGCTCCCCGCAGACGGACCGGATACGCCGAAAGGTGAATAAGCAGGCAACAAAAAATTCCACCCGGATGTGCGAAATGCGCATCCGGGTTTTTTGTATCAACCGGCCGGAGAATTTCCGGCCGAAGTGACCGGTAGGGCCCTGCTGCGGAAGCCGCCGGGTGTTTACTCCAGTCGGCGATTACAATTTTCAGCTGAATTGGAACGCTCTGCGCCTTGCGGATTCTCCCGTTCCCCGTATAGTGAGGTGTTCTTTAATCCGGGGGTGTACTGGTTTCGACTGACGGTTTGAAGAGCAGGCTGCATGCCGAGGTTGATCGGTTGGCCTCGTAAAAAGCCGATCAAAAACCAAATGCAAATAACGAACCTGAACTTGCGCTGGCTGCTTAATTAAGCTGCCCGGGACGAAGCCGACGCCGGCTGAGCTTCTCCCGCTACTTTAGCCGGCTTAGCCTCCTGACGGGTGTCCGGTCAGAGCGGCGAAAGGTTACAGGGCAATAGGAGAAAAGGCATTCTGTCGATCGAAGACCCTTCTCCGAAAGCAAAGGACCGACTAAGCATGTAGAGGTCTGTTTAGACAGCTGTTAGGACAGGGGTTCAACTCCCCTCACCTCCATTCTTCGCTCGAGGGGAACCGAGAGCGAAGAATGTCCTTCGTAGCTTCAGCGAAGAAGGACCAATCGAGTTTTACCCGTTGCCTGCCCTCGAGCTACGAATGGCAGGCCAAATCAAAGAGCATCGAGGGGAACCGAGAGTGAAGAATGAAGATTATTTTTTCAGGAGCGGGATGTCTTTTCTTCTTCCTTCTTTAAAAAGCTTTCGCAAAACTGCCAGAATGCCCGGCACTTTCACTTACGTCTACCTCCTCCGAAGCGAAAGCCAGCCCAACCAAACCTACGTTGGAGTTACCGGGGATCTGAAACAACGTCTGAGAGATCACAATGCGGGGAAAGCAAAGCATACGTCAAAGTTTCGTCCTTGGTTTCTTGAAACCTACTTAGCATTTTCGAATGAAGAAAAAGCCAGGGCGTTCGAGAAATATCTGAAGTCTTCTTCCGGCATCGCCTTCTCCAACAAGCGGCTGCGTTAGATCGCTCACCGGATGGCACTACCGGGAGTATCATCGACGCCCCCGGTTTTCCCCCTCCAATCAGCTGCCGGAAAAATGCCCGACGATCACGGCGAAGGAGTTGTTGATCATGTGGAGAATAAAACACAGCCGAAGGTTTCCGGTTTTCATTCTCAGCCAGCCGAGGACGAATGAGAGAAAGAGCAGGGGAATGAAAAAAGTCAGTCCGTGGGCGAGGGCAAAAACCACAGAGCTGACAATCAATGCGACGCGGGTATTCCAGCGGCGCTCGACCGCTTCGTAGAAGAATCCGCGGAACATGACCTCCTCATAGAACGGGATCGCCACTCCGACGATGAGGACCGTGCCCGCCAGCTGCAGCAGGGTCTCACTGTCGAGAAACATCGATACGATTTGCTCATCGAGCGACCGCCCTGTGATTGCTTCATAGACCGGTGCCCATGCCATGGCGATAACCTGGACGCCGATCACCGCGCCGACCATGATCCCGAGAGCCACGACGAAACGCTTCCCCCCCGTCCAGAGCGGTTCCGAACCGAAGTAGCGCTTCCAGCCACCGAGCGTGATCGCGAGAAGGGTGAACAATGTCACGAGAATGGCTCCGATCCAGAGTCCGAGGGCATTGTCCAAACCTGGCAAAGCCACATTGAATCCGATGCCGGCAGCGAGAACCGTGACCGAAATCCAGACCACCGAGAGCTTGATACCCGGTCCTTCGCCTTTACGCCAGGACCGGCGCGTTCCCGACAACAGGACAAGTAAAATAATGAGTAAGACACCGGGCACGGCCCAGGCACCGGCTCCGTTGATGCCGAGGGCCTCGCGGCTGACCTCGAGAAATTCCTCCGGATCCACTTTCGAGACTTCTCCTCCCAGAACTGCCGAGGCGATCTTGATTGCCCGGGCTCTTTCGAAATCCTCCTTCAGCTGCCCGTCTGGATGTTTCACTTTTGCGAGAGCAAGCTGCGCCCGCTCCGCAGATTCGAATGCTTCGGAGTACTGCTTCGCGTCGATCAGAATCTTGGCGCGCCACACGATCACGGAAGGGTTGTCGGGGAAGGCCTCCTCCAGTTTGCCAAGCAATGCTTCTGCTTTCCCGGGATTTTTCTCCATTTCATACCACCCGAAGTGGTAGGCTTTCGACAACTGGATGAGAGGGTAAATCGATGCCTGAAATCCGGCTTCGACGACTTCCGTCAGCACTTCTGCTGCCTCCGCGAAGGCAGCATCCCTCGTTTCAGGTTCGTTTCTCGCGTCGATTCCCCGATCGCTCAAAACTCTCGCGTAGAAAAGCATGCCGAGCGGTTCGCCGTTCGCGAGCCCTTTGCGGAAGGCTTCCCTGGCTTTCTCGAGGTCCTGCGGCGTTCCGATTCCGTCGAAATGAAAGAGTCCGATCTGCCAGACCGCTTTCGGTTCTCCTTTTTCTGCCTTGCGCTGAACCTCCGGAAAAATTTCCTTCTCGAGAATTTCACGCTCTTTTTCTGCGCTCATCGAGGGCTTTTCGCCCTCCCGGATTTTGATGCCCCAGACCAACTTCCCGTCCTCGCTGTGCTGAAGGGTAAAGTCGTAAGGCGTGCCTCCCGCCGTTTTTTTCTGCGTTTCGTCTCCCTGCAGAGGGCCGGCCACGAGACTCGACCACGCGAAAATCAGCAGAGCGCAAACACCAAACAAGCGATTCTTTCTTCCCATCAGATCTCAAAAACCCGACCAATGTCGCCGCGTTTTGGTATTTTTCAGGAAAAATGATAATTTCTGAAAAGAATCTGTGTCAGGCATTCGGAAAATCAATAAATGCATCACAGCCATGAAAGCTGTGCCGGGCTATCTTCCGGAACAAACTGGAAAAGCTGGCTTCGCGCTCCATACCTGAGTCGCTCCACCAGCGGCTGTTTCCGTTTTTTGACAGGTTACTTCACTTCGCTCAGCCCTTTTTCATAGGCAGCGTTGAGTCGGTCGGCGTTCTGCGAAAGATCTTCCAGATTCATGGAATTGACTTCGCCGAGGCCGATCGCGCCGCCTGCGGTCATCGATTCGACTACCTTTCTGCTCTGATCCAGGGAGAGTTCAGGATTGGCTGCTGAAACCTTTTGGATCGCCGCATCGAGAAATCGGTTTCCTGTGTTGGGTGCTTCTGATGGCTCCCCGGAGGAGCTTTTTGTATCAGTCGATTCCGGTCCGCAGGAGATCAAGGTGCAGAAGGGGAGGAGGGTGAGAACAAGCAGGGAGTATCCGGTTTTTTTCATCATGTCACATGTAGACGGATGATTATCCGTTTCAGGCGGGAAATCGCATCCGGTCGTGAACCGAATGACGGATTCAGGATTTCTCCCGCCGCACACTCCCGGGCGTCTGACCGGTCGCTTTTTTGAACGCGCGGGAAAAGCTCGCTTCGCTTTCATATCCGAGCTGTTCCGCGATCTCCGCCAGCGTCTGGTCGGTGTCGCGCAGCCGGTTGCGGGCGACTTCGAACCGCCAGTTTCGCAGGTAGGTCATCGGAGTTTGCCCCACGAGGTCGGAGAATCGTGCCGCCAGTCCGGAGCGCGAAACCCCGACGGCTCCAGCAAGTGTTTCCACGGTCCACGGGTGCGTCGGATCGCGATGGATGAGAGTGAGGGCGCGACCGACCTGCGGATCCTGGAGAGCGCCCAGCCAGCCGGTCTGCGCATTCGGATCGGTCGTGAACCAGTGCCGAATCGCCTGCACCACGAGAATGTCCGAGAAGCGGGTGATGACAGCATCCCCGCCGGGACCGGGACTGCGGGCCTCATCGATCATGGTCTGGACCGATCCGCGAAGCCATTCGTTTCCGGGGTTGGCCGCCTTCATCAGGATCATTTTCGGGAGGAGGCTGACCATGCGTTCGGCGGCAGGATCTTTGACCGATGCAATGCCGCAAATCAAACCGGCAGGGGCACCTCCGCCATCGATCTCGAGCAGCTCGTAGCGCGGACTCAGGAGCGGTCGCTCGTAGTCGAAGAGATTGGTCGCGTGTGTTTCCGGTGCGTCGACGACGGCGTGCCCCCGGCCCTGTGGCAGCAGGGCGAAGTCACCGGCCTCCAGTGGAATCCGCTCGCCGTTGGCAAAGGTGATCCAGGCCGATCCTTCCGTGACGATGTGAAACATGAGACTGTCCGGCATCGGTGGGAGCTTGATCCCCCACGGAGCGCTCAATTCCGACCGGCAGAAAAAAGCCCCACTCAACCGCAATGCTTGCAGCGCCTCTCCGAGCGGATCGACGGAGCGAAACGCATCTTCGGGGGAATTTGCGGTGGGATGTTTCGCCTTGCGATGGTCCGGCATGGGGGAAAGACGCCCATTTTGGACGAATGGTCAATTCTCCTGGACTCCCTGCCATAGCGACCCGGCTCGAAACCGGTCAGGGTAGGGGCGATGAAAACAAACACCATCTCTCTACTCACCCCGAATGAAAAAACCGCCACCGCTCCCTTCCTCGTGATTGGCGGCGGAGGCAAAACCGGGCGCCGCGTCGTCGAGCGTCTCGAGGCTCTCGGTCACGACGTCTGCGGCGTTTCCCGTTCCAGCAGCCCGGCCTTCGACTGGAATAATGACAGGAACTGGAACGACGTGCTTGCGGGCGTCAAAGCGCTCTACGTCACCTATCATCCCGACCTCTCCGTCCCCGGCGCGTCCGATCACATTCGCGCTCTGCTCACGGTCGCCAAAGCGCAGGAGGTCGAGCGGATCGTTCTCCTGTCCGGTCGCGGGGAAGAGGAGGCGCAACTCTGCGAGCGTCTCGTGCTTCACTCCGGTATTCCGGCGACGATCGTTCGGTGCGGTTGGTTCAACCAGAATTTCTCCGAGTCCTTCTTTCGCGATCTTCTCCTGAGCGGAACCCTCGCCGTTCCCAATGCGCACGTCGGGGAAGGCTACGTCGATGCCGATGATATCGCCGACGTGGTCACCGCCGCTCTCACCGGGGACGGACACGAAGGGCGGATCTATCAACTGACCGGACCCGAGCTGTTCACCTTCCGGGACGTCGCCGCGATCTTTCACGAAGTGACCGGTCGCCAGCTGGACGTGATTGATGTCTCGCGGGAAGCCTTTGTCGAAGGTCTCGAAGCGGCGCAGCTGCCGGAAGGCATGGTCCAGCTCGTCGACTACCTCTTCAACGAAGTCCTCGACGGACGAAACGCCAGCCTCGGTGACGGAGTGCAGGAGGCCCTTGGACGACCGCCCCGCGATTTCCGAAGCTTCCTCCAGAAAGCCCACCTCGACGGAGCCTTTGGCTGAAACAAACAGAGGAGCAGAGAAACGCCACTTCTTTACCTTCCCGCCGACACCCACCATGAACACCCAGATCCTCTTCAGCGGACTCCTCGTCTTTACGACCCTCACCACCCTCCTCGTCACCGGACTGCTTCTCACCTTTGCCCTGCTCGTGATGCCGGGGCTCGGGAAGCTTTCCGACCGGGCCTTTCTGCAAGGCTTTCAGGTAATCGATGGGATCATCCAGCGCGGGCACCCCGTATTCGTGGTTGTCTGGCTGGGGTCGGTTGGCGGCCTCATCCTCGCCGCAATTACCGGCTTCGGCCTGCTCGACGGATGGCCGCGCGGGCTTCTCATCACGGCAGCTGCCCTCTATGTTCTCGGGGTGCAGCTGCCGACGATTCGTGGCAACGTACCGCTCAACAATCAGCTGCAAACGCTCGAACTCGCGACTCTGAGCGAACCCGCGTTGGCCGGAGCGCGGCAGGCATTCGAACCGACCTGGAACCGCCTCAACCTCCTCCGCACGGTCCTCTGTCTGGTCGTGGCGGTGCTCCTGATTCTGTTGTGCGTCTTGCGGTGAAAGGGGGCGAAAATCCGGCGTCTCACATACTGCTGATAGGCACCGCTGACCCGGTCGATTCGGACGCGCAACCGGGCGGGCTAGAACCGGGACAAAATTCGGCCGGCCTGTTCTTTGAAAGTGGAAAGGTGGCCCGTTTCGGGATTGACGTGGAGGCGACTTCCGGAAATCCCGTCCCGGAAATACTGCGCCATCGATACCGGAGCAATCTCATCCCGGCCACCTGCCCAGATACTTACGCTGACACCCCGAATGTGGGAGATTTCAAACCCCCAGGGATTGGCGAGAAGCTTGATCTCGGTCACCACGCCGCGCGGACCCTGATGGGAAATCTGCTTGAGATTCGAAAGGAAATCCTGCTTCACCTGTGGTTGATCGAGGACAAAGGAGCGTTCCTCGGGCAGGAAGGGGCGCACTCCTTTTTTGGCTGCCTTGTCCGGATTTCTCTGCAATCGCTTGTTTTGAGACCTCAGAACGAGCTTTGCGATATTCGGATGGCGGGCTCCAAACTGGAGTAAGAAATTCAGGCTGCTTTTTTCGACCCCTTCCGCCTCCACCGGGGCAAAAGGAGTGACGATTGCGAGGTGAGAAATTCGCGGTCCCATTTCGAGCGCGCAGACGCATCCATACGGGGTGCCTCCGGAAACGGCGAGGATACCGAATTTTCTCTTCCGGTAGCCCAGTCGATCAGCAAGGTAGCCGATGTCCCGTGGCCAGTCTGTCATTTTCCGGTCCGCCTGGTAGGACGAATGGGCGATGCCGGGACGATCGACCGAAACGACACGGAGGCCTGCTCGACGGATCTCGTCCGCGATCAGTTTGGCTTCCATGTGCGACCCCGGCAATCCATGAAAGTAGAAGACCAACGGCCCGTTTGGATTGCCGAGTTCCCGGAAACTCAGTGACCGGCCATCAGGCAGCGACACGGTCCGGATCCCGTCCTCGTCGGCGCCTGCCAAACCGCAGAAAGCAGACAGCGCCAGAACGGAAAACTGGAGAAAGAAACGGGTCATAGAAAGACACCCTACACCGGGATAGCTGCGATGGTCACGGCGTTTTCCGCTATTCTCCGACGGAGCGCTTGCGCGTGGGCGCTTCACCGGATTGCGGACCGCAGCGATGCAACAGGGTCAGGTCGGTGAGTTAACCCTGTTGGGTGCGGGAGGAGACAGGGTTGAATGGGGGCTCGAAAGTGGGGAAGTAGGGAAGGATGAAGTAGCGGGACCTGTGGCTGATAAAAGGTGTCCGACCGACTACTCGATCTTCTCGTATCCCTCCGGGATAGAGGGGAATTCGATCTTTTCGCGAAGGTCGGTGTCGTAAAACCACTCGTCGGATGGGACGTCCGGATCGACGGCGTAGTAGCTAATCTTTTCCTCGTCGATTTCATCGAGCATCTGAACGTTGATGAAGTCCGGCTCGTCCGGGAAGATTTCCACGAGCAGTCGGCCAATCAGAATCCATCGATACCGGTCGTCGATCCGCTCGAATTCCTTGGTATCGTGATACAGGTGGAGTTCCTGAAGAGCGGCCGTTCCCTCAGGATCCCGGACGATGGTCCAGACGATCTGCAGATTGGCGTCGCTCTCGTCCTTCCCATAGAATGTCCCCGTAATTCGCGAAGTGTCCGGAGACTTCGCCTGGCGGGCTTCCGTGACCCTGGCCTTCTCCGCCGGAGGCAGCGACTCGATGAGCTCGTCAAGATTTCGATTCGCAAGGGCCAGCCATTCCGAATCATTTTTCGGGGCGGGAGACGCAGGCTTATCCTGACCAATGGAAAGCGAAAGGGACGCGGACATGAGCGCCATGAGAAGAAGCCGAAGGTCAAATTTCATGGATGAAACCTCCGCCCGAATAGTCCTGCGAGTCAATTTCTTTTCCGTTCTCTCCGGGAAATCTGTTCGGTTCTGTTGGGGGCGGCGGTGGGTTTGGATGGGTAGGTAACGGCCTGATGTTGTCTGATCCATTTTGTGGATTTAGTCAAGAAATGTCGCCTGACCCCAATGATGCAGATCTGGAGATCCAGGATACCGATTCGAACCAAAACATCCCAAATGAGTGCGGACTTCACGCAAGCGGGTGTCCGACCAGCTCATCAGCATCCGTGGAACCTCATGAATGGCCTCCATCACCTCATTCAGCTCCTTCACGTTGCAGCTCTCGTTCAAAGATTGGTTCCGAGCATAGATGCACGCCCACGAAACCGTGTCCAAACCGGCTCGAAGAATTGGGTCTGGTGCAATCATTGGTCGGATTGATCAGCGTAGGAATACTCTTCCCAGTGAATCACTCGTGCAGACTCTGGCTCGACTTCGATTGAGAGATCGCCCTCTGGAATCGGAATCTTGCCTCTGATCAAGCGCTGATCGGCAAAAGGTTCCAAGTGCTGTCTGCGGTCGCGTAGTCTAGAACTCCAATCGTCACCTCGTGCGTTCAGGCGAATCTGCTCGTCGAGAAACTCGATGTAGGAGGAATCAAATGTGTGCTCCTCGATGTGCAACGCATCATGAACCCGCTCCTTCCCAATCCGGGGAAGATCTGCGCACTCCATCACAGCCTTGGAGAATGCGTTGCGAATGGGATTCATTTCTTAGGAGAACGTCCGAGCCATCGCAGCCTGACCAGAGCGCGATGTCTCGAAAACAGGGTAAGGATTCGGATCAGGAAAGTCAATCAACTCGGAACGTGGTCAGGCTTGCGATCGGCGTCTTGTTCGCCTGGATTGTTTCGGGGCTAGGCAGGTCGATAGTTCTCGAACTCCCAATGAAAGTGTTTCGCGAGCAACTCCGATTGCTGAATCCAGTTGTCTCCCGTGCAGTTTCGAAGGGTCTCGTAAACCTTCTCTAGAACATTGTCCCATGAATACGGGTTCACCACGATTCCTCGTTCCTTGAGACGCCTTCCGAGGTTGTGCTCGTTGATCGCCTGCGGAGTTGCGACGTCCACGTAAAAAAGATCAGCTCCCTCCTCATCAGGCGGGCCGATGTGAAGGCATAGTGAGTAATGCACATCGGAATCGGATGCGGGAACCCATTCATCGATTGGATCGTGGTCGACGCAATCAAACGCTTTGAGCTGTGGGATTGCCATCTTTCTGAGGCGAACGTCCGAGCCATCGCAGCCTGATATGAGGGCGATGTCTCGATGACAGGGTAAGGATTCGAATTAGGGAAGTCAATCAACTCACAACGTTATCAGGCTTGCGATCGGCGTCTTGTTCGCCTCCTGTTGTGACGCTGCTAGTGGTTCAGGGCTACATAATACAGGAAACCTCCTTCGAACTTGAGAAACTGCCAATAGTCTTTCTGTTGGAGAACGAAGGTTGAGGATAGGTCGTCTTCAGGGTCCCAATTCTCTCGTCCCTTGAGCGGCTTAAGATCATTACCTCGCTCAGGGCTCCAGCTCAGCCATATCTTGTCATCGCTATACTTCCGGCTCTCAGTGTGTGGAGTCGCCCCAATCGTCTTCACGATCGTGTTGAACTGCTCTTTTGTGATTTTTGCTTTAAGTCGAAATGTCGCATCAGGGAGGAAACCATCCTCAAACTGCGTCCGGTAGCAGATCTCAGTTCCCTTCGGTAGCCATTCTTGGGCTCTCAGTAGGGCCATACTTCCAAGACCTGTCGCAATCGCGGTCAAAAGGATAACAGAGCGGTATTTCATTTTTCAGGCGAACGTTCGAGGCCTGCCGCCCGAAAAAGAGAGCGCGGCCACGACAAAAGGGTAAGGATTCGAATCGGCACAGTCAATCGACACACAACGTTTTTCGGGTTGGCCAGCGCCGGCTTGTTCTGTCCTGCGCCTAGAATGTCAGTGGGAGCCTCTTTCCCGCCGTGAGCTTCAAGAGATCCATAGAGTCGAGTACAGTCCGAATGTTCCAGTGGGAAATGATTAACAGGTCTACCTCTGTGGCATCGCCAGGAGAGAAGTCAAACTCCAAAGGCCGAACATCAGATTCGCCTCTCTCGACACGAATCGTGCTTTTGAGATATGCCCCATTATCCGTTCTGAGAGAGACAGCTATGTCCGCTGAGTTCACGACGTCGTCCTCAAAGAGCTTTTCCATTACCGGGTAAACGACGCACGTTATTGGATGCTCTGGATGTAACCGATAGGCTTGCACTCGAACTCGTGGATCGCTGGATATGTTAGTGCCCGAATACTTAGTCGTCTCATCATCATTTGCGAATGCTGATAGGCCCAGAAGCAAAGCCGAACATAGCAAAGCCGAACATAGCAAAGCCTTCATGAGGATCTTTGACAGAGACAATATGGCTGAGCATCGGAACTCAGCTACGTAATCTCATTTAAAATTCGTGGCGTGTTCTGCTGTAATACTCGTGGGCTATCCGGCCTCGGAAGGTCGGACCTATCCAAAATACTTGGCGCCGGTTGGAGCCGGTCGCTCAAGCAAACCAACAGAACACGCCAATGAAAATCAAAACCTATATCGGACTCGACGTCCACAAAAACTCCATCGTTGTTGCCATTGCTCACGCAGACGGAACACCTCCCCAGTACTACGGCAAGTGGGGCGGATCCAATCTCGCTGTCGAACGCGGTCTGGTGAAACTACTCAAGAAACTGGGACTGACCAAGGCGGAAGTCTCCCTCGTCTATGAAGCAGGACCGTCGGGCTTTGTTCTCGCGCGAAGGCTTCACCAGCTCGGCTACCACTGCATCATCGTGGGGCCGTCGGAGGTACCCGAGAAGGCCGGGAAACGAATTAAGACCGACAAGCGCGATGCCCGCAAGCTCGCCCGCCTCCATCGTGCCGGGGAACTGGAGGCCATTCACATTCCCGAGCCACAGGACGAAGCCGTGCGCGATCTCTGCCGGGCCAGGACGGACGCTTCCCAGGCACAGGCCCGCTGCAAGCAGCAACTCGGCATGTTCCTGCTGCGAAACGGATTCCGCTACGAAGGGAAGACCAACTGGACGCAATCGCACATGAATTACCTTCGCAAACTGCGCATGCCCCACCTTGCCCAACAACTGGTGGCCGAGGAATACATTCAGGCAGTGGATGCCGGAGTGGAACGCGTTGCCCGGATTGAACTGCAGATGAAGGAGTTGCTGCCGACCTGGGAGCGCGAACCCTACGTGCGAGCGTTGATGTGCTTTCGCGGATTCCAGGAAGTGGCCGCGATGACCGAAATTTCCGAGATCGGGGATCTTTCGCGATTCGAGCACCCCCGGCAGTTGATGGGGTACATCGGCCTGGTTCCGGATGAAGAATCCAGCGGGGAAAAACGCAGACAGGGAGGCATTACCAAGACTGGCAACGGGCATGCTCGATGGATGTTGATCGAATGCGCGTCGCATTACTCGCATTCACCGAGGGTGTCCGCGCAGTTATCTGCCCGGCAAGCCGGCCAGAGCCGGGAGATCAGAGCCATCGCGTGGCGGGCGCAGAACCGGCTCAACTACAGATGGAGGCGGCTCGCGGCCCGCGGGCTTCACCGGAACAAAATCGTCGTGGCCATTGCCCGGGAGTTGTGCGGATTCCTCTGGGAACTGCATCGGCAAGTGACCCTGGAGCTGCAGGAAAAAGCAGCCTGAGGAATCCTGACAAAATAACCAAGCAGGAAGTTGAAGTGGGTGTAGAGAGAGGTAGAGACCAGCCCTCGCAGACGTTGTGAGTTAGCCCCGCCCTTCCCCTGGAAGGCGGAGTGAGCACTCGATCCGAGAGACGGAGGAAAAAGGTCGCGGTGAATTATTGAAGTGTCGGTAAATCCGTCTTGAACGGTAAGTCCACGAATATCAGCATACACTGCCTGCGGGAAACCGCTCACCCTACAGTAATCTCTCTACATCCACCTCAGCATCTTCGAAGAACACGCTCGCGCGACGCCGTATCACGCACGGCTAAATTTCGTTTTGCCCTGTTGACAAACACTCAGCCATATCAACGT
>JAKSBG010000538.1 GCA_022361255.1 Verrucomicrobiales bacterium | reverse complement strand
TGCAACGTCAGGTCGCGCGGCAAACCACGGCTCTGAAAAACCAGATCGAGAAAGATGCCATTCTCGAAGAAAGGCAACGCATCGCACGGGAATTTCACGACACGCTCGAGCAGGGTCTCGCCGGACTCAGCCTGCGACTCGATGCCGCGAGCTCGCGAGACACCGATGAGAAATCGAAAAAATTCCTCAGTGGCGCAAGAAATCTCGTCACTCACATCCAGACCGAAGCGAGAGATCTTCTTTTCGACCTGAGGCAGCCCGGTGATTCCGGACCGGACCTCGAAGCCGCCATGCTCGCTCTTTATGAAGATAGCGCGCCCGACAGAAACCCGTTCATCTCGGTCGAACTGGATGGGGTTCCCGCTCTTCCCTCACGGGTCACACACCATCTCAAAATGATGCTGCGGGAGGGGGTCACCAACGCATTGAAACACGCCTGCGCTTCCACCATCCGAATCGGAATGCAGCGGCACGCTGACCGGTTGATTTTCTCCGTAGTCGACGACGGCAACGGGATCGAGAACATGAAAGTTACCGAAGGCACACCGGGACATTTCGGGTGCATGGGCATTCGCGAGAGAGCCAGAAAAATCGGTGCGGAAATTGAGTGGCTCTCCTCCGGCGGAGGCGGCACGGTCCTGCAAATTAGACTCCCTTTTCCAAATGAGTGACACCGCCCGGAACATCCGCATCCTGCTCATAGACGACCACTTTGTTGTCCGAAGCGGCATCGTCGCGTCTCTGGAGCTGGAGGATGATATTGAGGTTGTCGGCGAGGCCGAATCCGGTGAAGCGGGGCTCACCGTTTACGCGGAGGAAAAACCGGACATCGTCCTGTTGGATCTCCAGCTTCCCGACATCGACGGAATTGCCACGGCAGGACAGCTTCTCGAAATCGATTCGAACGCAAAGATCCTCATTTTCTCCACCTTTGCGAAAGACGACCAGATCAATGCCGCTCTCGAAGCGGGCGCACTCGGCTACCTGCAGAAATCCTCGACGCGCGAGGAACTTCTCGAAGCGATACGAACCGTGGCGGAAGGAGAAATTTCCATTCCTGCGGAAATCGCCGAGCGTCTGGAAAAATTGCGGACCGGTCCCGCTATCACCACCCGCGAACGCGAAATCGTAGCTTTGGTTTCGCAGGGTAAAGCGAACAAGGAAATCGCAGCCGCACTCGGAATTGCCGAAGACACCGTGAAGAGGCACGTCAGCGCAATCCTCCAGAAGTTCGGGGTCAACGACCGCGCCGGCGCAACCGCCGAGGCCATTCGGCGGGGTATCATCCAGGTTGATGACTCCGCCAGCGAAACGTAGTGAACAGGGTTGGATTCACCACCCAACAGGGTCATGCGGTGGACGCAACAGGGTCACTTCCTCTCTCCTGCTTTCCGGAGAATAGCCTTGGCAATTTCTTTTGCCGCCTGAAGCATCCTCAAGCTTCCTACCGCGAGCCTTCCGCGAAAATGATTCGGATAAATCCGGGCTGAGACAATCTCGTACGATTCCGTCGCATAGTCGAATTTGTAAGGCTCCTCTCCACACAGAAAATCATATTCCGTGATCCCTCGAAGCGGCAGCATGTCCATCTGCCAGTGAAGAAGACAAACGCCCGGCGACCCTCCCGCATACGGCCCGTCATAAGCACCGAGGTAGGCGGAAAAGCGATCGGAGGATTCAAAGCACAAATCGAATGCAATCAATTCCCCGCCTGCGGCGCGTAGTTCAAGAACACGCATGCCAACATCTTCCGAAGCACCCGCCGCAGCGAGAAAGCTTCGGTATTCCTCCCGGGAAAAAATCGAAGCGCCCGCTTTACGATGCTGATTGGCTTCGTGAAGACGACCGAGATCAGAGATAGTTTCCGACGTGATCTCGTCGTGTCCGAGAAACCGCTTTTCGTGTCCCGGGGCGAGATCGTCCAGTCGTCGGAGGGCCCGGCGGATTCGCTTGCGCACTTTCGGTTTCGCCCCCTTCAAAAATTCCTCGCCGTCGCTGCAAAGAATCAGCCACGGGCAACGACCATATACCTTTTCATGATGCACAAATCCGCACTCCGGAAGAATGCGTTTCAAAAGAGGGAGGAGCATTCCCCTCTCCGAAAGTTTCCGAAATTCGAACCGGCGAACTTCCCGTTTCGCCCAGTCCATAATTTCGATAAGCAGCTTTTCCGCTTCTGCGGAATTTTCCGCCACTACATCCTGGAAATCACAAATTTCATCCCCCACGAGACGGAGCGATCCCCCTTTCCCGTAGCAGGGAAGAATGGCAACGACCCTTCCCTGGCTTCTCCTCACAAAGACGAAGATCTCATCGTATTGCGACCGGAAATGTTGCAACCACGAAATATTCCACCCAAAGCTCTGGAAGGCCATCGCATCCGGGACGGCCATTCTTCGCCAATCTTCCCGTAGCATTTCCACCTCACTCAGCTTTCCGAGAACTTGAAAATCCCCACCAATGCCGCTGCGATGCAATGGAGACGTGTGAGCTATTCCCCTCTCGGGAAGAGTAACTTTTTGCTGAGATGCGGGCATGAGAAAGGCGAACGCAGAAAAACCACGTTTACTAATAAGTTAAATGTATTATAATTTCAATAATGAGTCAAACTAAACGAAGCAGTCCTGTTGCAGTCCGCGGATTTCATTTTTTCGGATCACTGCAAGCGGCGGTCCAGCGAATCAATGAGTCGATTCATTCGGCTGTTTTCATGGGCTTAATCGATGATGCGACGTTTCAGGACTACGACTCCTACCCATACGGCTCATGGGAAGGAGGGCTTGAGGTCGGTGACGATGCCGATGAGCCTCTCCCTCTCTGGTTTAGAAACTGGATCGTTCAGCTACCTGCCAACAGCCGAATCCTCGTGGTAGGAGCAGGGGGCGGCCGGGAACTGAGGCTTCTCCACAAACTGGGTCATACGGTCAACGGCCTCGAATTCGATGTCGATCTGGCGCTTCATACAAGAGCGTTTCTGGAAAGAGAACCGGCAACGGCAACCGTTCCGGTTTTCAATGTGGACCGGTTTGAAGTTCCGGAATTTCCGGAACGCTTCGACGCGGTCGTTATCACCCGCTTCTTTCTCTCCTACGTTCACAATCGCTCCAGACGCATTCAATTTCTCTCACTACTTCGGGGCGCGCTCAGAGAGAACGGCCAACTGGCAGCAGATTACTTCATCCGGCCTGAAAACCCGAAATCCGCCGGTGCGCTTGCTTTTCGCTTACAAAGACCAATCGCCAATTTCCTCCGCGCACTTCGCGGCCGGGGATTCTCCCGTGTCGAAACGGGAGATCATCTCGATCCGAAGCTTCCGCTTTTTCATCATCACTACACCGGCGAAGAAATCGAATCTGAACTCATATCCAGCGGCTTTGAAACAGTGAGTAACGACAAAAGTTGGTTCGGATGGTCGGTCGCAAAACCAAAACCTCACATCCGCACAGAAGTCAAAATGACTCCATCTCGCCCCGGGATGACCGTTTCATAAATCATACTTTGATCCCAATGATTGAGTGCGAAATTATTGCAAACGGAGATGAATTGTTCCGCCTGGAAAATGACTGGGCGCAACTGCTCGCAAAGACCCCTCATGCTTCCTTTTTTCAGTCTTTCCATTGGCTGCGAGTCAGGTGGGAGCACCGCCTGAAATCGGACGTGGCTCTCCGTGTCGTGGTGGTAAAAGAAAACCGGGAGATCACCGGCATCGTACCTCTCGTGATTCAAAACCGGCAGACACCTCTTGGCCCCATCCGGAAGCTGCGTTTCCCCATCGACAACTGGGGCAGCTTCTACGGTGCTATCGGGGTCAACCCCGAGAAGATCATGACAATCGCGTCATCCCATCTACGCAAAAGCTGTCGCGAATTTGATCTTCTCGAATTCACCAACCTTCCAGACTACCGGTCCTCCAACGGCATCCCTTCGAACAGCCCGACTCCACAGATTCAAGACGATTCTGCAAGCTGGGAATTTGATGAATGCTCGCATGTCGCCATGCTCTACCTGCGCGGTGACTGGAACAGCTACTGGGAGTCGCGAAAAGCGCAGAAAAACCGCCGTCGCAACGTCGAGAGGTGTGAGCGCCGTCTTGGGGAACTGGGAGAAATCGAATACATCCGCTATCGCCCCGAAGCAGGTGAAGATCCCCGCTGGGATCTTTATGATCAATGTGAGGATCTCGCGTCAAAAAGTTGGCAGGATGGCCTCTCTGACGGGAATACATTGCATCACGAGAGAGTTCGTCCTTTTCTTCGCGACACCCATATCGCGGCAGTCGCAGCCGGAGCTTCCGACTTGAACCTTCTCCGCCTCGACGGTAAGCCGGTCGCCTTTACCTACGGATACCACTTTCAGGGTTACGTCGATCTAATGCGCGTCGGATTTAACCCGGAGCTCGGCAAGTTCGCCCCCGGAAATGCGCTCTGGACCCGGCTCATCAGGGACAGCTTTTCACGGGGCGACTACGCTCTCGATTTTGGACCGAGCTGCCTCGACTACAAAAAATTCTGGATGACAGATCTGGAGACCAGCCATCAGGGCGTTCTCTATGCATCAACGCCCACCGGTCGCGCCTTTCGTCTCGCGCGTGTCGTGAAGTCTAAACTTCCGGTCCGCACTGCGGATCACACCAACGCAGAAGCCAAGCTCGCAGCGCAAAAAAACGTGGTGTCATCCGTAAAACTACCGCGCTGAAAGCAGTTCAGTTAAACCTTTGCAGCTCCGGATTCACACCCTGATCTTGAGGATGTCGTCTTGATACGATATAACTGAATCGAACGATGTTTCGACCTCCAGCGTGAGGGGGGCGAAGCTGATCCCGCAGGACCGATCATTATGAACGACCTCGAAAGGTTGCACAAACACTTGCTCTCCTATCCGGAAACGACCGAGGAATTTCCCTTCGGACCGGATGCGGCAGTGTATAAAGTCGCCGGGAAACTCTTCGCAATCCTGATCCCCGACGAACTTCCCGCGCGGATGAATCTGAAATGTGATCCGGATCGCGCTGTCGAACTCCGCACCGGGTACGAAGCTGTCGAGCCCGGCTACCACATGAATAAGAAGCACTGGAACACGCTCGTTCTCGATGGATCACTGAAAGAGGATTTCGTCGAAGAGCTGGTTCGCCATTCGTTTGATCTCGTAGTCGCGGGACTGAAGAAAGACGTGCGGGAGATGGTTCGTGAACAGCTTTCCGATTGAGCTCCTGTAGACTTCAGCCCTTCCCCTGATCGCGTCGCTCTTTCGCCTCGTGGATATAGCCGCAGATCGGGTAGTTTTCTCTAACTGCCTATGGGCAAACGTAGAACCACGGCTCTGATCGTTTCTTTCCTATCTCTCCAGGGGATAGGCGCGGCTCCTTCGTCGCCTGACAGCAAAGCGGGCCATGCCTTTTTCGAAACGAAAATCAGACCCGCTCTGGTCGCACACTGCTACGAATGCCACTCCACTGACGCGGAAAAAATCGGAGGAAAGCTGCTGCTCGATTCGCGAGAGGGAATTTTAACCGGTGGCGAATCAGGTCCGGCCCTCGTCACGAACAAGCCGGCCGACAGCCTCATCATTCACGCCCTGCACTGGAAAGATGATCTCGAAATGCCGCCGAAGGAACCGCTCCCTCCGCAGGTAATTCGGGATTTTGAAGAATGGATCGCCATGGGTGCTCCCGACCCGCGAACCGGACCGAAGGTCGAACTGTCGGGAAAAACCTACGAAGACGGTGCTCTCTGGTCTTTCGAACCGGTGAAAAATCCGACCTTACCTGCTGTCGCAGACAAAAGTTGGCCACGGGATGCCATCGATCACTTTACCCTCGCAAAAATGGAGAGTCTTGCGCTTTCCCCTGCTCGCGACGCGCCCGCAGAAACTCTGGTTCGCCGTCTTTACTTCGACCTAACCGGCCTGCCCCCCACTGAAGCCGATATTGCCCTGTTCCGTGCAGAGCGGATCATGGATGAAAACGATGCGGTGGAAAAGCTCGTCGACCGGCTTCTCGCCTCACCGCAATTCGGTGTGCGCTGGGGTCGCCACTGGCTCGACGTGGCCCGCTACGCCGAGTCAAACGGCAATGACGGGCTCAGCCGGAACCCGACCTTTCCTCATGCCTGGCGCTATCGGGACTATGTGATCGATGCCTTCAACGGCGACGTTCCCTACGACCGGTTTCTTCAGGAACAGATCGCTGGCGACCTCCTTCCGGCTGAGTCGGATGCAGAACGCGATCGTCAGCTCATCGCGACGGGATTTCTCGCCCTGGGTGCGAAACCGGCCAAGGCGATGAACAACAATTTCGAGATGGATGTCGTTGCCGACCAGCTCGATGCGATCGGTTCGGGAGTGCTCGGACTCAGCGTCGCCTGCGCCCGCTGCCACGACCACAAATTTGATCCGATACCGACGCGGGACTACTACGCGATGGCCGGTTTCTTCACGAGCACGGAAACTATGTGGGGACTTGCCGGAAACGAGAAACTGACCGCGCCGCCCACTGATCTCCATGTTCTCAAGGCTGCGCCTGAAGTGCCTCCCCCGCCCTGGTGGAGGGAAAGCGTTCTCGTGCTCGAGTCCAACACGGGTATTCCAAAAGCTATTCCTCAACCGAAATGGAAAGCCGGAACTCCGCTCGCGATGGGCGTGCGTGACCGGAAGGAAACCGCCGATGCAAAAATCAATCTCAAAGGAGATGCCAGGAAACTCGGGGAAGTGGTGCCGAGAGGCTTTCTCACAGCCTACAACGAGCAGATCGATTCTCCGCCGATCAGCAAAGGGACAAGCGGCCGACTGGAGCTTGCCAAGTGGCTGACGCAATCCGACCACCCCCATACTCCGCGGGTGATGGTAAATCGCATCTGGCTTCACCTCTTCGGGCGTGGCATTGTAAACACCCCGAATGATTTCGGAGTGTACGGGGAGCGCCCCACACATCCGGAATTGCTCGATCATCTCGCAACGCGATTTGTCGAGGACGGATGGTCGGTGAAGCGCCTCGTCCGTGCAATTGTCCTGACCCGCACCTATCAGCTCGACAGCATTGGCCCGGAAGCAGCGGCGAAATCTGACCCCGAAAACATCTGGCTGACCCGTCATTCGCGTCGACGGCTCGATGCCGAAGCACTGCGTGATGCTATGCTCGCAGTGAGCGGACAACTTGACCGTTCACCGGCGGACGGGTCCATTATTCGCCATCGCGACATTCTCGTAAACCTCGCATCGGACGGCCTTCACGAACCGAGCCGACATCGAAGCATCTACCTTTGCTATCTGCGGAATTCCCCGCCCCCGGAGCTCGCCGCGTTTGATCTCCCTGCTTTCAACAAAGTTCTCGGAAAACGCGAGTCGAGCACCATTCCCAGCCAGTCCCTATTTCTCTACAACAATCCTTTTGTGATCGAACAGTCACGCCACCTTACCGACCTCGTATTGTCGTCAGCAACGGAAGACGGCGAACGCGTGCAAACTCTGTATCGCCTTGCACTGAACAGAACCCCTGACCCGGAGGAACGGTATCGGGCCGTCGAGCTGCTCGATGAAACGAAAAGGGAAACCGGTTCCGCAGAGCTGGCATGGAATAGCGTATGTCAGGCCTTGCTCTGTTCCAACGAGTTCCGCTATATTGACTGAGATCCGCTTGTCTGAAATGAATTCTTTTTCCCGACGCCAGATGTTGCAATCCGCCTCCTGCGGATTTGGCTACCTCGCTTTCTCCGGGTTGAACGGAATGGTTCGGGGAGCGATGCAGGACCGCCCCCCGGTTCATCCGGCGCGTGCCAAGAGAATGATCTTTCTGTTCATGTCAGGCGGCCCGGCTCAACTGGACACTTTCGATTACAAACCGCAGAAAGGGAAAAAGGCGCACCCCGGCTCGGTTTATAATTTCAAGCAGCGCGGCGAAAGCGGTCTCTGGATTTCCGAGCTGATGCCGGAGACGGCAAAACACGCCGATAAACTCTGTGTTCTCAACGGCATGCACGCCGATACCGGAATTCACGCGCAGTCTGCTCTGCAACTTCACACCGGCGACCGCCTCCGCGAACGCCCGAGCCTCGGTTCGTGGGTCAGCTACGGACTGGGAACCGAAAGCGAAAATCTTCCCGGATTTATCAGCCTGAACACTTCCCGTCCCTCGGTTTACTCCAGTTCCTTCCTGCCCTCCATTCACACCGGAACTCCAATCGGGACAAACGGGCAGGCGATGGCGAAAGCGACCATCGAAAACGTAAACGGTACGCACCTTCCGCTCTCCGCAAAACGCCGGCAGCTCGACTACATTCAGTTTCTCAACCGGAACCATGAAGCTGCTCGACCCGGAGACGAAACTCTCGACGGGGTGATCCGCTCAATGGAGCTCGGATTTCGCATGCAGACGACTGCTCCGGATTTGCTCGATATCAGCACTGAGTCGCCGGAGACACTGGAGCGCTATCAGGTCGGAAAGCAGAAAGGACCGGTTGGCACCTGCCGCATGTCGGACTTCGGGCGTCAGTGCCTGCTCGCGCGACGCTTTGCCGAAGCCGGCGTGCGCTTTATCGAACTGAATCACGGGAGCTGGGATCAGCACAAAAATCATCGCCGGGATCTCGAAGCAAACTGCGCCGCAACCGACGGGCCAATTGCCGCCCTGCTCGAAGATTTGGATCAAAGAGGAATGCTCGATGACACTCTTGTTGTCTGGGGCGGAGAATTTGGAAGACCCGGCCTCACTCCCGGCAACGGTAAGAACGAAACAGGCCACAACGCAAACGGCTTCACTTTCTGGATGGCCGGTGGCGGCGTAAAACCCGGCTTTGCCTTCGGGAAAACTGACGACACCGGAGCACGGGCCGTCGAAGGGAAGATCCACTTTCGCGACCTCCACGCCACCATCCTTCACCTGATGGGGCTCGATCCACACTCCCTCACCTACCGCCATGCCGGCAGAAACCACCGGCTCACCGGACCGGAAGGCGGCCGCGTCGTGAGGGAAATTTTCGCATAGTTTACAAGAACTCTGTAACCAATCCCTCCCCGGGGCGTTCTATACAGAGTATGCCACGCTCTGCTTTTCTCTGTTTTTGTTTATTGCTATCCACCTGCTTCTCTACTGAAGCTCAGTCGACCCGGCCAACGGGTGTAGAACTCCGGTTTTCTCATGACCGAGTCGATCGGATCTATCGCTATTTCACACCTGCAGACCTGCAAGAAAGCGAAAACCCGTCACCACTCGTGGTCTGCCTGCACGGCGGAGGGACAGATGCGGCAACACTTTCCAAAAGCGGTTGGTCCACCGTAGCCAGCCGCGAAAATTTTCGGGTAATCTACCCGGAAGGACTCAATGGAAGGTGGAATGACGGCCGGATCGTTCGCAAACACCGGGAGCAGGACGAGGTCACCGATGACGTAGATTTTCTCATTCAACTGATCAAACACCTGATCTCAACGGAACCTGTCGATCCCGAACGAGTCTATGTGACCGGGTTGTCCAACGGAGGCTTTATGACTCAGCGACTCGCCAACGAACATACCACCATGTTTGCGGCCGCCGCCATTCAGATCGCGACGCTTCCGTCTGCCTACCGCAGAGGAGAGCTGACCTTTTCGCCGAAAGCGCCCCTGTCTGTACTGTTTATGAATGGTACTGCAGATCCGTTCATGCCCTATGACGGAGGCAAACTGACGCCAAATCTTTTTCCGCACAGAATTGACAGCAGGACTTTTGATTTCGGTCAGGACAGCGCCATCTCCACCGACGAAGCAGTCGGACTGTGGATCAAGCACAACAACCTCAACGAAAGCGAAGTTCTGACGAAAACTCTTCCGGATCAGGATCCTGACGACGGCTGCAAAGTGATCCACAAGTCCTGGAAAAGCACCTCCTCACCACTTTCGGTCGAGCTATATCGAATCGAGGGAGGGGGCCACACCAGCCCGGGCGGATTTCAGTATCTCCCGAAACCCGTAATCGGTCCGGTTTGTATGGATATCAACGGCATAGAGACAATCTGGAACTTTTTCGAACGAAACAGTCGCAAAAAATGACTCTTTCAGATCTCCCGTCCCGGCACAGCTGCTCAGGAATTTTCCGGCATTCCATGCCGGTAGCGCTATCTCTGCCGATCCGGCGGAAATAACCGGTTTCCGTTCAAACCTGCACGAATTATGCTTGAGTGGACCCGCTCGATCAGGCAAAGCTTTCTGACATAACCCGAAGGAAGAAACGTCGACTCTCTCAGAGAACACCATTTTCACAACTTGCATGAAAACGAACAGCTACTTTTCTTTGAAGCCGGTGCACTTTCTTTTCGCGATTCTCGTATTTGCCCTGGCCGGAGTACCGACCGAGGCCGACGCCAATCTTTTCAAAAAGCTGAAAGCAAAACGGCAGGCCAAGATGAGGGCCATCCAGGAAGCAAAGAAGGCCGCTACCACGCCCGCCAAACCGCGCCCCCGCCATCGATCGTGGTATCGCGATGAGCACAAGGATGCCTACATCAATCAGGTCCTTCTCGAATCGGAGCCGGAAGCGGATCGCAAGATCGTCGTCGACATCGAAAGGCAACGCGCCTTTCTCGTCGTGAATGGGCTCGTCGCCGTCGACAGCGCCGTCTCCACTGCCCGACGCAACAAATACACGCCGCGCGGAACCTTCCGGATTTCGGAAAAAATCAAATCCGGCAAAGTCTCGACTCTCTATCATGTCTACATGCCCTACTGGATGCGTCTCGGCGAAACCGCTGTCGGGATGCACATCGGGGACCTTCCCGGCTACCCCGCATCCGCCGGGTGCATCCGGCTTCCACAATCTGTGGCCCCTGTCATTTATGAAAATGCGCAGCGCGGCGTAAAGGTCGAAGTCGTGGACACCTGGGACGAAGAGGGGCTTCGCATTCCCTACACCATGCTCAAGCCGGAGTTCAACGGCGTCTGATTTCACCGACCGGACAAATCTCACACTCTTTTCTTTCCCTGATTTCGCCACAGCGGAATCTGGACCTGACGGAGGGAAACGGATAACGATTGCGGAATTCCTAATTCTGCAATCATGTCATTCTTCCGATCTCTACTTTTACTGACTCTTTTCTGCTTTGCCTACGCAGGAGCCGATGAGAAGCCTGAGAAAAAAGTAAGTGCCTCAAAGAAACAAACCGGGAAAAAGTCCGATGCCGGCCTGCCCCCGACCGATGACGGGCGCAACCCCCGCATCAAAAACAAAAAGGACGGAAAAAACACCGACACCGGAAAACCGGAACCGAAACGCGACCCCGCACTCGCCGGATTCGGGATCTACGCAGCCGATGCGCCCAATCCCGGAAAAGTCGAGCCGGTCGAGACGCTCCTGCCGCTGAAACTCAATAAAGGGGATCGGATCGCCTTTATCGGAAACACCCTTTTCGATCGCGCTCAGGAGTTCGCCTTTTTCGAATCCTACCTGCACTTGCAGCATCCCGAACACGACCTTTTCATTCGCAACTTCGCGTGGTCGG
>JAKSBG010000479.1 GCA_022361255.1 Verrucomicrobiales bacterium | reverse complement strand
ATTTGAGCTTTCCAAAATCCAGGCGGCACTCGCAACCGAGACTGTTCCAGTCGTGTCTCCCGTCGCATCCGAGCAGGGAACCAGGCTGAGCCTGAATGTAAACGCCGATCTCGCTGCCAGTGCTCTCGCTGCCGAGCTGAAGGCGGCAAAACTCGTCTACCTCAGCGATGTTCGCGGCCTCATGCAGGATCCGTCTGATGAATCGACCTTGATTCACTCATTGAAGGCGCCGGAGGTCGAAAATCTCATCGAGGATGGAACCATCGGCGGCGGAATGATTCCCAAAGTGCGTTCCTCCGTTGAGGCTCTTGAAGCCGGGGTGGGTAAAGTTCATATGATCGACGGTCGCATTTCGCACTCGCTGCTACTCGAGATTTTCACAGAAAAAGGAATCGGAACCGAAATCGTAAAATGACCACTGCCGAACTCACGGATCAGTATTTGCTCGGCAACTATGGCCGGTTTCCCGTTACGATTTCGCGTGGCGAGGGAGGCTACGTGTTTGACGAAGACGGAAAGCGCTATCTCGACTTCGCGACCGGCATTGCGGTGTGTTCGTTAGGGCACTGTCCTGAGGTGATGAGCAAAGCTCTCAGTGAACAGGGGCGGAAGCTGGTCCATTGCTCGAATCTGTACCGGATCCGCGAGCAGGCGGAACTCGCCCGTTTCGTGGTCGAGAAAATGATGGAGCGCGCCGGAAAAGTCTTCTTCTGCAACAGTGGAGCGGAGGCGAATGACGGTCTCATCAAGCTCGCGAGGAAGCATTCGTATGACCGCCACGGAAAAGAGGCGGAAAAAAACGTCATCATTACCTGCAAGCAGTCCTTTCACGGGCGTACCCTCGGCGGCATTGCCGCGACGGCGCAGGAAAAAGTGAAGATCGGATTCGATCCACTCCTTCCCGGTTTTCTTCATGTGCCCTTCAACGATGTTGAGACGCTTCGGGAAGCGGTCACGGAGAAGACGGCGGGAATTCTCTTTGAACCCCTGCAGGGGGAAGGCGGGATCAATCCGGCGACACCGGAGTTCATGGCTGCAGCGGCAGAACTTCGTGATGAACATGATTTCCTGCTCATGTTCGATGAGGTGCAGGTTGGATCGGGACGGTCCGGCGACTGGTGTGGTTGGAGAACCATTCTCAAAGACAGTGGAGTGGAGGTCGAACCCGACGCCGTAAGTTGGGCGAAAGGGTTCGGGGGCGGATTTCCGATCGGTGCGATCTGGGCTGATGATTCCTGCGCGCCTGCATTGGGCCCGGGAACCCACGGCTCCACCTTTGGCGGTACACCGCTCGCTTCCGCCGTTGCTCTCGCCGTTCTCGAAGAGATTGAACAATCAGGTGTTCTCGAAAATGTGAAGCGGCAGGAAAAAACGATCCGCGATGCGGTAGCTGGCTGGAGCAATCCGCTTGTGAAATCTCTTCGCGGTGTAGGATTGATGTTAGGATTTGTGATTTGTGAGGAAGCGATGAGCAGCGTCGAGGGTTTCACGGAATCCGGAAATACCCCGGCACTTTTTCTCGTCAATAAGCTGATGGATGCAGGGATGCTGACGGTTCCTGCGGGAGCAAATGTCGTTCGCTGGCTGCCGCGTTTGAATGTGACAGAGGAGGAAGTCAGCGAGGCATTGGCAATTTTCACCCGGACGCTCGACGAATTGAGCTGAGTAAACAGGAACAGGTATCATGAAACATCTTCTTGGAATTGAAGACCTTTCGAAAGAGCAGATCGAGACGCTGATCGATTCGGCCATGGAATTGAAGGCAGGGCGCGGACCCGATGCGGAAAAGCACCTTTGCGGTCAGACCTGGGCCATGATTTTTACGAAGTCATCCACGCGGACCCGGGTCAGTTTTGAAGTCGGTTTGAATGAACTCGGGGCCAGCCCGATGTTTCTCAATGCGAATGACATCCAGATCGGTCGCGGTGAGCCTATCAAAGACACCGCACGGGTTCTCGGGCGCATGGTCCACGGAATCATCATTCGAACCTACGATCAGGAGGATGTGGAGCAGCTTGCTGAATACAGTGGCATTCCGGTGATCAATGCGTTGACCGACGAAGAGCACCCTTGTCAGATTCTTGCCGACTTGTTGACCATCAAAGAAAAGCTTGGCGGCTGGGAGGGAAAGAAAGTTTCCTTCTTCGGAGACGGGGACTGCAACATGGGCCGCTCCTGGGCCTGGGCATCGAAGCGCCTCGGATTCGAGCTTTGCATTGCCGCACCGGAAGAATTTCAGCCCGATGCCGAGTTTCGGAAGCGACTCGGAGATTCGCCTGTGTCGATTACGGCGGATGTAAACGCCGCTGCGGATGGGGCAGATGTGCTCTACACGGACACCTGGGTCAGCATGGGGAAAGAAAACGAAGCCGCCGACCGTCTCCGTGTCCTTGCTCCGTTTCAAATTAATGACGATGTCGTTGCCGCGGCCAATCCCGGAGCAATCGTGCAGCATTGTCTGCCCGCCTACCGGGGCAAAGAGATCACCGAGGAAGTTCTCGAAGCTCATTCGGATGCCATTTTTCAGGAGGCGGAAAACCGTCTCCACGCGCAGAAGGCGGTCCTGGTTGCTCTTGCCGGATCATAGTTTTCGGCAGGAAGCCAACAGGGTTGAACGGACGACCTGACCCTGTCTGGTCACGAAGTAAACAGGGTTGGGTCACGCATTTTTCCGCCGATCCGACTTGTCGCTATTTCCCCCTGGATCATAGTATCCGTGAATGAGCCGGTTTGAACGCAGTCCGCTATGTGAGTCTCCCGGAGAAGAACTCGCGAATGCGATCAGCCACGGGGTCGGCGCTGTTCTCAGCGCAGTCGGACTCGTCGTGATGGCGTGGCTTGCGATGCCCTTGAGCGGTTGGCATGTCACCGGGGTTCTCGTATTCGGGGGCAGCCTTGTGTTGTTGTATCTCGCTTCGACCATCTACCACATCGTCACTCGTGATCCCTGGAAGCGCTGGCTGCAGGTCCTGGACCACGCGTTGATTTTCGTTCTCATCGCCGGGAGCTACACTCCGTGGCTCCTCGTAAACCTGCGCGGTCCGTGGGGATGGTCATTGCTCGGTACGGTCTGGGGAATCGCCCTTGCCGGAATGGTCTTGAAAGCCTTTTTTCTTCCCCGCTTCGACAAGCTCGGAACGGCGCTCTATGTCCTGATGGGCTGGTTGATCTGTGTCGCCCTGAAACCTCTGATCGAAAACGTGAGCGGAGCCGGCCTTGCCTGGTTGATTGCAGGGGGATTGAGCTACACGGGAGGAGTCATCTTCTATTTACGGAATCGCCGGTTCTCCCATTTTACCTGGCATCTTTTTGTGCTTGCCGGCAGTCTCTGTCACGTCGTTGCGGTGATTGTCGGGGTTCTAAATGTTTAAGAGGGCCGTGTTCTCACTCACGCGATTCGAGCGTTGCAAGGGCGGGGTGATTCTGAAAAACTCCCAGCTATTCTTATGATTCGCAGATTCTTCATTGTTTTATGTCTTGCCGGAATTGCATCGCTTTCTACGGCCAATCAGCCAAAAGCGCAATATCTACGGATTTCGATACCGGGAGAGGGGCGCATTCTAACCCTTGCAGAAGTCGAGGTTGTCAGCGGTGGTGAAAATGTCGCCCCGTCCGGAAAGGCAAAGCAGTCGAGTGAGAGTGCAGGCGGGAAAGCGGAGCGGGGTATCGACGGGAACAAGGATGCCGACTACAACAAAGGGGGGCAAACGCATACCGCTCAGGGGAAAAACGCAGTTGATCCCTGGTGGGAGCTGGATCTCGGAAAGTCGTATCCGATCGAAAAGATTCAAATCTGGAACCGTAGTCCGCTGAGCGAGCGCCTGGATGGCTTTACCTTGCAGCTGCGGAACGCTGCAGGGGAGGTCTCTTTTGAGAAGTCTGATATCGCTGCGCCGGACGGTTCTATCGAATTTTCATTCGGGAATGAGGAAACGGTGGTCGCCTACTACGACCACAAAGGGAAAGCATTGCCGGTTCCGGTGAAACCCGAGCCTGTCCCTGCTGATTACAGAGATCCCGAGCCATTCTCTTTTCAAAATGGGGATCGTGTTGCTGTTATCGGGAATGGCCTTGCGGATCGCATGCAGCACGACGGATGGATGGAATCCTATCTACAGGTGTCAAATCCTGATAAAGAGCTCAGCTTCCGGAATATGAGTCTGACCGGGGACCGAATCGACCGGTATCCTCGCAGCAAGGGTTTCATGGAGATGAACGACTATCTGCGTCACGTCGAAGCTGATTTGATCTTTGCTTTTTTCGGATACAACGAGTCGTTTTCCGGACCCGGCGGATTGCCCGAATTTGAGAAGAAGCTCGCTGAGATGATTGAGCGATACCGGGGAATCAAACCGAATGGCAAAGATTTTGCCCGGATCGTTCTGTTCAGTCCGATCGCGCACGAGGATCTCGGTGACAGCAATCTTCCGGACGGGAGGGTCAATAACAGGAGGCTCGCTCTCTACACTGCTTCCATGCAGAAGGTGGCAGGGCAGGAGGGGGTCGCTTTTGTTGATCTTTTTACCCCGACGAAGGCACTTTTCGAAAAAGAGGAGGAGCATTTCACGATTAACGGAGTTCATTTGAACGAAGCAGGGAACCGGGAGGTCGGGCGAATCATTGCGGAAGTACTGTCCGGAGAAGCAGTCGATGACGAGGGCAGGCTGTCGGAAACCCGCGAGGCGGTTCTCGACAAAAACTGGCACTGGCATAACCGCTATCGCGCGACGGACGGAAACGATGTCTGGGGTGGACGTTCGACTCTGAAATTTGTAAATGATCAGACGAATGCGGAAGTCCTGCAGCACGAACTTTCGATGCTGGATGTGATGACCTCGAATCGGGATCCCCTGATCTGGGCAAAAGCAGCCGGCAGCGAATGGGAAGTGGATGACAGCAATGTTCCCGATCCGGTTCCTGTCATTTCCAATGTGGGGGGAGGGAGCAAGAGCTCCAGTGCGGAAAAAGAGGGGGATCTCGACTACGTCAGTGGAGAGGAGGGATTGCAGAAACTGACCGTGCCGGACGGGTTTGAGGTGAATCTTTTTGCTGATGAAGAGCAATTTCCGCAACTGGTAAATCCCGTCCAGATGCAGGTAGATGGAAAAGGGCGTCTCTGGGTCGCTGCGTGGCCGACCTATCCAAAATGGGAACCACTCAAGGAAATGAACGATGCCCTGCTCATCCTTCCCGATGATGACGGGGACGGCAAAGCGGACCGGTGCATTGAATTCGCTCGCGTGCACAATCCGCTAGGCTTTGAGTTTTGGAATGGCGGGGTGATTGTTACTTCTCAGCCGGATATCATTTTCCTGAAAGACACTGATGGCGATGATGTTGCGGATTTCCGTCAGGTGCTTTTTCAGGGAATCGGTTCATCCGATACTCATCATGCTGCGAACAATCTGATATTTGGTCCGGACGGGGGAATCTATTGGCAGAGTGGAATCTTTCTTCAGCACAATCATGAGCATCCGTGGGGGCCATCCCTCGAATCGACTGCGTCAGGGATGTATCGATTCGATCCCCGGAGGTATACGATCGCGTTTCACGCTGCCAATTCTCCTAATCCGCACGGGACATCCTTCGATGATTTCGGATACCTCTATGCTTCCGACGGCACCGGAGGGCGCGCGTATCAGGTGCGCCCCGAAGGGGAGGGATTTAAAATGCACAAGCTACTGGAGAAAGAAGTTCGTCCGGTTCCGGCAAACGAAATTGTCGGAAGCACCAATTTTCCGGAGAACATGCAGGGGAATTTTCTGGTCTGCAATGCGATCGGGTTTCTCGGAATCAAGCAGTATGAGCTTCATCGGGATGGATACACCGTCGAGACAAAAGAGAGAGTCAAGCGCGGTGAACCAGACAGGGAGGTCACACTTGAATACAAGCAGGGAGAAGTCTGGGGGACTCCGACTGACGAACTGCTCGTAAGTTCTGATAAAAACTTCCGCCCTTCGGATGCCGTATTCGGCGGCGACGGAGCGCTTTATGTCTCCGACTGGCACAACGTCATCATCGGTCATATGCAGCACAATATCCGAGACCCCAACCGCGATCATAAACACGGCCGGATTTACCGCATGATTTATGCAGACCGGCCCCTTCAGGAGCCCGTTGCCATTGACGGGGAGTCTGTGGCGGCACTACTGGAAAATTTCAAACACCCTGTTGTGCATGTTCGTCATCGCACGCGGGTGGAACTGTCAGAACGGGACGAAGATGAGGTGATTCCTGAAGTGAAAAAATGGATCCAGCAGTTTGATCCGGATAGAAAGGAGGACGCGATTCCTCTTTTGGAAGCGCTCTGGGTGCACCAACAATTCAACAGCCGCGACCGTGAAATTTTGAATGCAACTCTCGGTTCTGCTGAGCCGCATGCCGTTATTGCCGCGAAGACGGTACAGCACCACTGGGATGTGGCGGATCCGGTAAAGAACGTTGTCACAAGCCCGATCGAGCAGGAAGAGGAGAAGATTGAGGTCAACGTGCCTGCTCATCTAACTGAGGCCGGCGCGGAGGTTTACAAGCTCGGTGCCGAGGTCTTTCATCGGGACGCCCACTGCGTGACCTGCCACCAGGCTTCCGGGGAAGGGCTCTCCAGCGGTGAAATTCATATGTTTCCTCCTCTCGTGGACAGCCCCTGGGTTACAGGGAGCGAAGAGCGATTGATCAAGTTGACTCTTCATGGACTGTGGGGGCCGATCGAGGTGAATGGAGTGACGTATGATCCGTCGAAGGGGGTGCCGCCGATGACGGCTTTCAAGGCTTTGCTGAATGATGAAGAAACGGCAGCTGTGTTGACTTACGTGCGAAACAGCTGGGGTAACAAAGGTTCTGTCATCAAACCGGAAACCGTGAAGGCGGTTCGTGATGCAACAAAAGGTCAGCAGGTATTCTATAAACCGGAGGAATTGCTAGAGGTTCACCCACTGGAATAAGCTGTTGGAGACCAGGGCGCGAGCCCGGGAGGCACGGAGCAAATACTTGCGTGCTCCGCGCGCCGGTAGGATAGTTTCCGCTCCCCCAAATTTATGAGAGTTCTTGTGACCGGCGGTGCCGGGTATATCGGAAGTGTGGCTGTGGATTCCCTGATCGCAGACGGCCACGAAGTCGCAGTCTTTGACAACCTTTACATGGGGCATCGGGCTGCCGTGAACGAAAAGGCGCAGTTTGTGCAGGGAGATCTGGCAAACAAGTCTGAAATCGACGCCCTGATGTCGGACTTCAAGCCCGATTCGATCATGCATTTCGCGGCGTATTCACTGGTAGGGGAATCGGTTGAGAATCCGTTCAAATACCTCGGGGACAATACCCTGAACGGACTGAACCTCCTGCAATCCGCTGTCGAAAACGGAGTCGAAAGATTTATTCTTTCTTCAACGGCAAACCTCTTTGACGAACCGGAGCAGATTCCGATTTCGGAAAAGGAAAATCTCGTGCCGGGCAGTCCCTACGGCGAATCGAAATTCTTTCTCGAAAGAAGTCTCCACTGGATGCACAAAACCAAAGGGCTTCGCTATGCGGCGCTTCGATATTTCAATGCGGCCGGATGCACGAAAGTCCGCGGTGAAGATCACGATCCGGAAACGCATCTCATCCCGCTCGTTCTCCAGGTTGCTCTGGGACAGCGGGAGAAAATCATGATGTTCGGTGCCGATTACGAGACGCCCGACGGAACCTGTGTTCGGGACTACATCCATGTCGAGGATCTCGCGCAAGCGCATATTCTCGCGCTGAAAGCACTTACGAAAAACGAGGTGCTCCACTACAACCTCGGGAATGGAAACGGTTTCAGTGTGAAAGAAGTGGTGGAGACAGTGCGCGAAGTAACCGGACACCCCGTCCCGGCGGAGGTCGCCCCGAGAAGGGCGGGAGATCCGGCCATTCTCATTGCCGACAGTTCGAAGATTCGCGATGAGCTTGGGTGGCAGCCGAAGTATCCCGATTTGAAGCCAATCATCGAATCCGCGTGGGCGTGGCACTCGGCGAACCCGACAGGATACGAAGGCTGACGAGCCAACAGCCTCATCACGATCTTTTTTGCCTTTCCACTTCCATCCGTATTCTGTCAATTTCACGCTATGAATTCCAATCGACGCAACTGGATCAAAGGTGCCCTCGGACTTTCTCTGGCACCGGCTTCTCAACTTCTCGCCGTTCCCGAACCCTATTCGCGGGCCGGTGGCAAACTTTCGGTGGGACTCGCCGCCTACTCGTTTCGCAACCATTTCCGTTACATGAAAGGAAAGGAAAACAGTCGCTTTGACGAATCCAAACCCGAAATGACGATGCCTTCCTTCATCGAATACTGCGCGGAGAACGGGGTGGCGGGAGCGGAACTCACCAGTTATTTCTTTCCGGCAGACGCGACCGCAGCGGACATGGCGGAATGCCGCAGAGTGGCTCACGTAAACGGGATTGCCGTATCGGGAACGGCCGTGGGGAATAACTTTTCCTATCCGAAAGAGGCTCCCGAGCGCGCCGAACAAATGGCCTACGTTCGCGAATGGATTGACCATGCTGCGGTGATGGGAGCTCCTCACATTCGCGTGTTCGCCGGTAAACATCCGAAAGGGGTTTCGGCAGAGGATGCGGAGCGCAATGCAGTCGAATCATTGGAGGAAGCGGGCGACTACGCTGCGTCAAAAGGCATCTTTCTCGGCATCGAAAATCACGACAGCATCACCACGGCAGACCGTCTTCTCCGAATCGTGAAAGCGGTGAAAAATCCTTTCGTCGGTGTGAATCTCGACAGCGGAAATTTCAAGGCGGACGATGTCTACGCCGAGATGGAGGCGTCGGCTCCCTACGCTGTGAACGTGCAGCTGAAAACTGAGATCAAAGTCGGAGATGGAAAAGAGCCGGCTGACCAGGAGCGCGTGATTTCGATTTTGAAAGACGCGGGCTACGCCGGATTTGTGATCCTCGAATACGAAGAGGACAAAGATCCCTACGAGCACGTTCCCCCTCTGCTGGAGCAGCTGAACGAGCTTTGTGCTTCGTAGCGGCCGTTTGCAGGACAAGGCTGGCGGGAAAATCTCCCGCAGAGATGAAATGGTAGGGCGAACCGTCCCGGTGAGCCGCCGTCAGCAGTTTACGTGTTCGATATTACGGGGTCGCTTTCGCACTTCCCCGGAGGATCACAGTGCCTGGTATCCACTTTTCTGCATCCGATCCGGGAACCGCTGGATCATCCTCTCATTCTGAAACGAAATCGTTTCCGCTAAGCTTTCGCGATTGACGAACAGTCCGGCTTTTTGTCTGATTTGTTCCCGACTCCTTCGCGATGGTTCGTTTCTTCCGATTGATAATGGCATCCCGGTTCCTTGCCGGTGCTTTTATCGTGGGAGTCTCACTCTCCTCTCCGGCTCAGGATGAACCCGCAGATCCTACACCGGAAGAGAATCCCGAAGGCCCCATGCAGCTTCTTGAGCGCGGTCGTGCGGCATTCGAGGCCAGGGACTTTGCGACGGCGGAAGAGGCATTGGAGCAATTCATCGTCGATTACGGTGAAGCGGAGGAGGCAAAAGAAGCGGCGCGGATTCACACTCCCCTCGTTGCGATCTGCAAAGTGGCGCTGAAGAAATTTGATGAAGCGTTGATCTGGATCGACAAAGCCCGTGAAGACCCCAACCTCGATCCCAAACTTGCCGACGAGCTTTCTTTCTGGCGTGGAATCTGCCTGATGACGCAGAATGAGTTGGTCGACGCGCAACACGCTTTCGGGGAATACTGGGCCAACGAAGAGCATCAGCCATTCAAGCGCTACGAGGCCCTGCTGATGTTCGCGACCTTGTACATTCAGCAGGATTTCCCATCCGAGGCGGCGGATTTTCTTGCCGATCAGTTGCCCAAGTTTCGCGAGCTGGCTCCCGAGGCGGCAAGCCGTGCGGTCGTCCTGCAGCTCTATGGACGCATTCAGGCGGGGGAACGTGACAAAGCTCTTGCTCTGATCCGGGAGGAGTTTCCCAACCTTGCCGAAATGACGCAGGTCATCAGTTTTCAATCTCTTGCCCTCAAGCTGGGATCGGCCTTTCTGGATGAGCAGGAATACTACAAGGCGATCATCTGCCTGCAACGGATCTGGCCCACCGAAAAATTGCTGGAATACCAGAATGCGAAAATCGCGCAAATCGAAGACCGGATCAAGGTGCTCGAGACCCGTCCGAATACTGCGGGAACGGTCTTCCAGCTCAAGGCGATTTTGAAAAGGGTGAATCGCGAGCTCGAAGGCTTTCGAAAAATCGAAAACTTCGATTCCGCGCTGCGCCTGCGGCTTGCGATGGCCTTTCAGGGCCTGGAAAGATATCGGGAGGCGGCCCTTATCATGGAGGAGATGCTGGCATCGATGCCGCCTGATCCGGTTGTAGAAAGTGCGACCTTTGCCTCGCTGCAGTGCTGGATGGAAATCGGTCGCTGGTCAAAAGCCGTCGAAGTGTCGGACCGCTATGAGAAGACTTTCGGCGAGGAAGGAAAGTATCTCCCGACGGTCCTTTTTCTGAAAGCGGAAGCCTTGCGGGAGTCGCAGGATCTGGGAGCTGCGCAGCTGGCCTACGGTCGCGTCGTCGAACTTTTCCCGGAAAATGAATTCGCCGCGAAATCGACATTCATGCAGGGATTTCTCTATCTGCAGCAGGATGACAACGAGGGTGCCCTGTATCAGTTCGCACAGCTTCAGCGAAATTATCCGGATTCGAACCTGGTGGAGGATTCCGACTACTGGACCGGGATGGCCTATTCCTTCTCCAGCCTCTACGACGAGGCTCGCGAACATCTCGCCGGATACCTGGAGCGGTACGGTAAACCAAAATACCGGAAGGAGTCTATCTTCCGCATCGCCGTTTGCACGTTTTCCCTCGCGGAGTACGAGTTGGCACTGGAGCGGCTGGAAGCATTCGTCGAGACCTATTCCGGAGACCCGCTGGCCGATGAAGCCTACCTGCTCATCGGAGACGCCTATCTTGCCGACGGGAGGATGGATGAAGGATTCGCGGCCTACGAAAAAGTGCGTCCTGAGTCGGGTCGTTTTTTTGAAGAAGCTTGGTTTAAAAAGGGCAACGCCTACAAACTGCTCGAGGAGTTCGAAACCATGCGGGAACACTTTCAGACCTTTGTGGAGAATTACCCGGCAAGCGCCCGCATGCCGGAGGCGGTCTACTGGGTTGGCTGGACCTATGTGAATGAGGAAAAGATCGACGAGGCCAGGAAGATCTACTGGGACACCATCGATGCTCATGGGAATGACCCTGACATGGTCACCATCACCGATGTTTTTGCGGGACTTCCCAAAGTGTATCAGCAGGATGGGGAAGAAGGGAAACAGGAACTCCTTTCCCGGCTTGAACGGATCAAGAGCCGGGCGGGTATAGCCAAAGAACCGGTGCGCGCGGCGCGGGCCGGGTGGGCCAAGGCACAGATCGTGGCGCGGGGGAACGAAATCGCGAAGCGCACCGAGCTGATGGACATTGCGAAGTGGATCGATCCGAAAACAAATTCCCCGACGATCAGTGTCCCGGTAGCGGAGGCTTTGCTGGAAGCGGGAAATACGACGACGGCGAAGAATCTTTTTACGGAGATCCGGAAGTGGTATCCGCGCACCGTTCACAAAGGTACGATTTACCGGGCGCTTGGTGATATTGCAGATGCCGAAGGGGACCCGACCAAAGCGGTTGAGTTCTACGGGAAATTCGAAAGAGAGGCAATTGCCTCCGTCAATCTCGGGGAGGTGAAACTGAAAAAAGCCGCCTTGCTGAAATCGATGGGAAAAACGGCTGATGCGAGGTCCGAGTGGGAATCCGTTCTCGATCTTCCGGGCGTGCCGGCCGGGTCGAAGGCAGCGGCATTGTATGAGCTGGGGGAATCGTGGGCCGACGACGGAGCGCATCAAAAAGCGATCGTCTTCTACGAACGGGTCTACGTGGCCTACGGGAAATTTTCCGAGCTGAATGCGAAAGCATACTGGAACCGGGGCACCTCGCTCGAAGAGCTCGATCTCAAGCGCGAGGCGCTGGAAACATATGAGGAACTCGTATCCCGCCCTGATTTGAAATCGTTTGAAGAAACCGGAAAGGCGAATGAAAAAATCGCCCGCCTGCGCCCTCTGTTTCCGAAGGAGCCGGAACCGGTCGAGGGGGAGGCGAAAGCAGAGGAGGTGGAGTCATGAAGGTACCGGTTATCACGGTCTGCTCCGTTTTTCTTTTTGCCTCATCCGGCGCGCAGGATGTCGTGCATTTGAAATCGGGTGAATCAGCTGCCGCCACCGTTACGGCGATCACGGACAATATTGTGACTTACACGCTGCCTTCGGTGATAGGAGTTGCGGGAGGTTCCGCCAGGCGAACGCTGCAGATGGACCGCGTTTCCCACGTCGAATGGGGATTCCGTCCGGGCGAGGAAGCGGATTGGCAGCAGCGGGAATCGATCGATAGCGAAACAGCGGAGAAATGGTGGAACGAGTGGTTTGCCAGCATTCATCGTCCGAGGTCACGAACCGCGGGGTGGGGAATCGCCTTTGGAAATGCGCTGCTCAGAAAAGATTCGGCCGGTTCGGGAAAACGGGCGCTGAGTCTGTTTGATCGCATCATTGAAAAAGCCTGGTCGAAGGAGGATGTCGCAGCCGCGAAACAGGGGCGGCTACGCGCTCTCATTGCGGTCGGTGATTTGAAGACAGCGGTGCAGGAGGCCGCAGAGTTGGCCACCCGAACCGAGGACCCCGGGCTGCTCATTGAAGTAAAATTTCTACTCGCTGAAGCGGACTTTCTTTCGCTGAAAAAGATTGAGGAGGAAAACCCGCGCTGGGAAGAGGATGACGAAGTCAGGCCTGAGCGGAACCTGCTCTTTCACCGGACGATCGATCAGTATCTCTGGCCGCATCTCTTTCACGCGACAAGGGATGATGCCGCCTCGCGCGGGTTGCTGGCAGCCGGGAAAGTCTACGAGTTCGGAGGGGATACAGAACGAGCGCGCGCCTGCTACGTCGACCTCGGCAAGCTCTACTCCGGATCCGACGCTGCGAAAGAGGCGGAACAGCGGTTGGATAATCTAACAAAACAACAAGAAAATTCATCACAGGACTCTGAATCTCTATGAATCGACATTTACCTTTCCAAACTTCACGGTATGCCGCTGCGCTGCTGAGCCTTTTCCTGGCGATGCATGCTTTTGCCGTGATCCCGGCATTTTCCCAGGATGAGACCGTTGCCGCAGAGCAACCGGAACTGACGCAAAGTGTGTCCGCACTCGACCTATACAACCAGGGCGGGGCTTTCATGCACATCCTGCTGGTCTGTTCGATCGGAACAATCGCGGTGGCCGTATATTGTTTCGTTCAGGTATCGGCAAAAAAGATGGCTCCGCCCACGCTGGTTGATCAGGTTAATTCGGCGATGGCGGCCAAGGACGTCAATACCGCCTACAGTGCCTGTCAGTCGAATCCAAGCAGCTACGGGAAAGTGATGACGGGTGCGTTGCTGAAAGTGAATTTCGACCGGGACCTCTCTAACAAAGCCAGCATGATGGATGCTGCTGCCGAGGTTCTCGACGAAGAGGAGCACCGGCAGATGGTTTGGGTGAATTACCTGAACATCTTTGCAACTCTCGCCCCGATGGTGGGTTTGTTAGGGACGGTTTGGGGAATGATCGAAGCTTTCGACAAGCTCGCGACGACAAGCGGTGATCCGAAACAGCTGGCCGGTGGAATCAAAATTGCAATGGTGACGACGGCGGGAGGATTGATTGTCGGTATCCCGGCGATGTTCTTTTATTTCTTCTTCCGCGACCGGCTTCAGGGAGTGATGACGACTGTGCAGAAGCACGCGAGTTTTGCGATCGACATCCTGTCGGGCGAAATTCGATTGCAGGGATCGGAGGAGCCTGCCGCTGCCGCGGAGCAGGAATCTGCCGGGGAGTAGGAAGAACAGGAGTGAAATTATCTTATGGTCAGGAGACGGAAAAAGGCGCTCGATGAGGTCAGCTTTCAGATCACCCCGATGATCGACATGACCTTTCTGCTGCTTATTTTCTTCATGGTTACCCAGAAGATTACCGAGCAGCAGATTCAGGTGCCGGTAAAGCTGCCGGTCGCCGTCAGTGCTGTTCCTCCTGAGAAAACCGAGCGCGACATCATCAATATTGACGGGGAGGGGCAGTACTACATCGGTGACGTGCCGGCGACGAAGGAGGAGGTGCTGGCTCACTTGAAAGTGAAGTTTGAAGACTTTCCGCCCCTGCAAATTTACCTGCGAGCGGATCAAAATACACCGACGAAAAAGATCCGCGAGTTCGTTGAGATGGCGACAGAAGTGGGGGCGATCGACCTGATTTTTGGAGTGTATGGAAACTGAATTACAACCCTGTTTGGTCCGGCGCCATACCCTGGTGGGTCATCGACCCAACTCTGTTGGGGCTTTTGCAGCCGCGAGCTGCGAAGCCGGCTGCAGGAGTTGGAATTATACTTTATGAGACGAGTTCGAAAACGACGCCACCAGACGGTGGAGATGCAGATGGGGCCCATGATTGACATGGTCTTCCTCCTGCTCGTTTTCTTCATGGTTTCCGCAAAACCGGTCACTCCGGAAAGTGACATTCCGATGGGGCTGCCGGGGCAGGTTTCGCAGGAAGAGGCGGTCGATATTCCGGATGAGGCGCGAATCATCATTGAGCCGGGCGGACAGGTGGTTCTCAATGAGCAGCAGCTCGACTCGCCGACAGCGTCGGTTCTGCCGGAATTGCGGGCGGTGTTGATCCGGTTCAAAAAATCGGCGGACAACGCGAAGGCGGATGCACTGGTGACGATTGCGCCGCACGACGAGGTTCCGCATCAGCGCCTCGTTGATGTGTTGAATGCCTGCGCGGAAGCGGGCATTACGGGAGTAACTTTGGCAGGAGCGAAAGATGAGTGAGGTATCTGTTCAGCTGAATCCCGACTCGCCTCCTCCGAAGAAGGTGAAAAAGAAGGCTCCACCGAAGACGAAGGAGGAAATCGCGAAGGCGAATCGCCGCGCCATGATCAGCTCGGTGATTATCGGCAGCGTGGTCGTCCACGTAATCGCCCTGGTTCTGTTTGGACTCTGGACGGTGGCAAAGCACTACTCGCGGCCCGAGGCGAGGTTTGAGATGAAGAAGT
>JAKSBG010000478.1 GCA_022361255.1 Verrucomicrobiales bacterium | reverse complement strand
GCCCGGATCACCGCGCGTTCGGCCTCGGAATAGGCGCGATAGCCGGTTTCACCAAAGCTGAAGATCCGATGACCATCGGTTTCGACCACGGCCGCATCCACGCCATCCATTGACGTTCCGGACATCGCCCCAAGCGCACGGATCGGCCCTTGTATTTTGTTGGACTGCCGCACGGCCGCCTCCTGCCTGTATCAGACGTTGCACCTGCCTTCTGAACAATCAGAGCGTGCAACGGCGCCAACCTGCCCCGCCTATGGCAAGCAAGGCAAGCGCCTTGCGGCCACGCCGCAAAGAATTCTGCCCCGAGCGCCATGTATGCGACGCTGGCCCGAGGTGTTTTTCAGCATAAAAGGCACCTTCCCCTTCCCCACGCCGCCGCCTATACAGTGCCCCGCAACAGTAACCCCGAGGGCACGATATGACCTACCACCCCAAATCGGATTTCATCGCCACGATGATCGA
This sequence comes from Verrucomicrobiales bacterium, assembly GCA_022361255.1. Taxonomy (GTDB): domain Bacteria; phylum Verrucomicrobiota; class Verrucomicrobiia; order Verrucomicrobiales; family DEV007; genus Arctic95D-9. Next base: position 605 of record JAKSBG010000478.1, on the reverse strand, counting down.
GCGCGGCTTTCTCGCCGACTGCACCGATTATCAGGGCCTTGACGACGCGCTGATCGACGGGGTGCAGACGGCTTATATCGGCTATGACGCCACCGCACAGTCGCTGCATGTGGGGCACCTGATGAACATCATGGTGCTGCGTTGGCTGCAAAAGACCGGCCACAAGCCGATCACCCTGATGGGCGGCGGCACCACCAAGGTGGGCGACCCCTCGTTCCGCTCGGATGAACGCCCTCTGCTGGGCCCAGAACAGATCGATGCCAACATCGCCGGGATGCAGAAGGTTTTCGCCAAGTACCTATCCTACGATGACAGCGAGACCGGCGCGCTGATGCTGAACAATGCCGAATGGCTGGACAGCCTGAACTACCTCGATTTCCTGCGCGACATCGGGCGGCATTTCAGCGTCAACCGGATGCTGAGCTTTGAATCGGTGAAGTCGCGTTTGGACCGCGAGCAGTCTTTGTCCTTCCTCGAGTTCAACTACATGATCCTGCAGGCCTACGATTTCCTTGAGCTGAACCGCCGTTACAACTGCGTTCTGCAGATGGGTGGGTCGGACCAGTGGGGCAATATCGTCAACGGGATCGACCTGACCCGCCGTG
>JAKSBG010000093.1 GCA_022361255.1 Verrucomicrobiales bacterium | reverse complement strand
GGTAACGGTCATGCAGTCGCCGTGCAGCAGGCCCGCGTTCAGAAGCATTTTCATGAGCGGAAGCGTCCCTCCAATTTCGACAAGCTTCATCATAACGTTGGCCCCGCTAGGCTTGAGGTCGGCAATCACGGGCACGCGTTTTCCGATGCGGGTGAAGTCGTCGATGGAAAGCTTCACACCTGCTGCATTTGCGATGGCGAGCAGGTGGAGAACAGCGTTGGTGGATCCACCGAGTGCCGTCACGACGGTGATCGCATTTTCAAACGCTTTCTTCGTCATAATGTCTCGGGGACGAATGCTCTTGTTGATCAGATTCACGACGGCAGCTCCGGCGTCGAAGCAATCCATCAGCTTTTCATCACCGACGGCGGCCTGAGCGGAACTGTTCGGCAGACTCATCCCCAGGGCTTCAATGGCGCTGGCCATGGTGTTGGCGGTGTACATTCCCCCGCAGGATCCGGGACCGGGGATCGCGGTTTCCGTCACTCCATCCAGTTCCGCGTCGTCAATTTTTCCGGCACTGTGTTTTCCCACGGCTTCAAAAACGGAAACAATGTCAACGTCCTCGCCTTTGTGGCATCCGGGTTTGATCGTTCCGCCATACACAAAAATTCCGGGGCGATTCATCCGCGCGATCGCCATCATGCACCCGGGCATATTTTTATCGCACCCGCCAATCGCAACGACGCCGTCCATTCCTTCACAACCGACCACCGTTTCAATCGAATCCGCAATTACCTCGCGACTGACGAGAGAATATTTCATGCCCTCAGTCCCCATCGAGATACCGTCGGAAATGGTAATGGTATTGAACTCGACTCCTTTTCCACCCGCCGCATCGGCACCTTTCACAGACTCTTTCGCCAGCTTATCGATGTGCATGTTGCAGGGCGTCACCATGCTCCAGGTCGATGCGACACCGACAATCGACTTCTGGAAATCCTCGTTGCTGAACCCTACCGGATGAAGCATGGCACGACTCGGCGCCCTGTCGGGGCCGTCGAGCATAGGCGCGGAATATTGTCTGTGAGCCGGGGTGGAATTTTTCTTCGACATAAGACATTCTACCGCTAATCCAAAATGATCAAAATATGAATTTCGCTACGCTGTGATACCTTTTTGATATGAGTGATTTTTCCTTTCGGGAACTGGAGTGCTTTCTCGCTGTCGCGGAAGAACTGTCGTTTACCATGGCCGCGAAGCGGTTGCACCTTGCGCAGCCTCCCCTTTCCCGACACATTCGACAGCTTGAAGAAAAACTTGGCGTTTCATTGTTTCACCGAACACGCCGCAGCGTCTCGGTAACGGATGCGGGGGAAGCATTTCGCGAAGAAGCCCGCGAAATTCTCGCCCGGGTGCGACGTGCCGGGGAGGCCGCGAGAAGAGCCGCAGAGGGCGAGACCGAACAACTCCGTATTGGATTCGTCAGCGCAGTCCTTTCACAAGAGATGGTTGGTGTGTTCAGCCGGTTTCGCGAATCCTTTCCTGAAATTCGGCTCGATCTCCGCGACCGGCTTCCGTCCGAGCAACTACGGGGACTTGCCGACGGCGAGCTCGACGTGGGGTTTATCGGAGTCGCTCCGGAAAAGCCTCCGCGCGACGTCATCACGAAAAGCTGGATGCGGGAATCTTTGATGGCTTTCATTCCGCCACACCACAGGCTGAGCGACCGGAAAACAGTATCCCTGTCCACCCTGTCCGGGGAAAGCTTTGTCGCGATTTCTTCAGAGGCAGCTCAGGCCTACTCATCTCTGGTCCGGAATCTTTGCAGCGAAGAAGGATTCCAACCCCGCATTGTCCAGGAAGCGAGCCGTGCTCAAGCCGTCGCCGCAATGTCTGTGACCGGATCCGGAATCGCGATCCTCCCCGCTTCACTTCACCGGCTCACGGGCAACGGTATTCCCCTGCGGCTCTCCGGAAACCGTAAGGCGACCGTTGAATACTCTGTCGCCGCCAGGCAGACTTCAGGCCCGGGAGCACTCTCGTTTATCGAGCAGGTGGGCGAGAGCAGCTAGCCTCTCCTACCGTTCCCGTTCAGCCTCCGCTGCGGCACGACGACGCAGCATACCGATCAGGGTTCGCGCTTTTGCTTTTCCCTCCTTTGTCAGAGAAAGGGATTTTGTTGAGCCGGAGAGAAGTCCCTTGTCGAGGAGGCCGGTGATCACAGAGGTGATATGGGTGACGCGGGGGCGGCCGCTTTCCTTGATGATGTCGTTCACATCACGACTGGAAAACGCATCCTGCTGATATCCGTCGCTGAGGGCCAGCGCGCTGAGAAGGGCCTGATCCCCCAGGGAGAGCTGGTAGTTTTCCTGATCTTCCAGAATGGCCAGTCCCTGATCGTTCAACCCGGGACCTTCGTCTTCTGAAACTGCGGAACGGGACTCACCCGTGAGCTCGCTCTCGGTCCGAATCTGCTTTGCCACGTGAACAGCGACTTCGAGAACATCCAGTTCACGCAAACTCAAATTCGGAACGGCAGAAACGATGTCCTGAAACTCGAGTGTACTCATTTCACCAACACTTCTGCTCATTTATCTCAAATTCTTTCACTTTCTTGTTGCCAACATGTATCCATTATGAGAACAAAATCATGTGAGCGAACAAACCTTGAATAAATATCGGTCATTTTGAGATAAAGTCCCATCCTTTTTCTCAAATTTTTACAGAACCCACCACCACAAGCCTGAAAAAATGAGAGAAATTGAGAATGTTTTTGTAAATTGCATCGAAGATTTTATGCGGGAGATGGTCCCGCAACTGGGTTTCCAACGCACCCCCATCTATCGCGGGCAAGCCTCCGTAGAATGGTCGGTCCTGCCCCCCCTTTTCCGCGAAGAGGTTGCCAAATCAGAATTCAAAAACTGGAACGACCTCGAAAGTGCGTTTCTCCTTCGCCTCAAGCAACGCGCCCGCGGCGAGCTTGGCTACGACCCGGCGACCGAGCTCGAGTGGATGTCGATCGGTCAGCACTACGGTCTGCCGACCCGCCTTTCCACCTGGTCGGAAAACGCTCTCGTTGCCCTCTATTTCGCCACTGCACCTCACTGCGACGACGACGGTGTCGTCTGGCGCATTCTCCCCGGGGAAGCCGAGCTCACCATTTCCCACGACTACGAACAAGTTCCGGAGCAGGTTCGTATTTACACTCCGCAGAAATCCACTCCTGCGATGCTGAATCAGCGCACCTGCTATCTTTCCCATCCGCTGCCGGATCAGGATGCAGCGCCCGAAACACTCGAAGATTATTTCGAACTCGGCGATGACCGGATTCACCTCGCACGAATCGTGATTCCGTCTGAGGAAAAAGCTTTTCTCCGCCGCCGTCTTTCCACAATGGGTTTTGACAGCCGAACCCTCTTCCCCGGTATGCACGGCCTCTGCGAACAGATTCGCGAAGAGATCTACCACCACACCCACACTTTCGAGTGGGTCTTTCCGGATTCGGAATCGGACGCGTGATCAATCCGCATCCACCAACCACTTCCGGAAAAAGCCGGAAACCGTTTTCTGCACTTCAATCGAATTGAATTCCGGACCGCCGTGTCCCGCCCCCTCGACGATTTCGAGTTTCGAGGGCACTCCCGCTTCTTTCAGAGCGGTGTGAAACCGCTCACTTTGTTCCAAAGGAACCCCGGGATCCTCACTGCCGTGCATAATCAGAAAGGGAGCATCACCGACCGAGACCTGGTGGAGTGCACTGGCATCTTTCGCGACCTCGGGCACATCGCGAACCGTGGCCCCGAGAAGCTTCGCTCCGTTCGACTGGCTGACCTGCTCCAAAGTGCGTTTTTCGCTCACCACATTCGGCGGCATTGTGAGCAAATCAGTCGGACCAAACCAGTCACAGACCGCCTGCACACGACTACTGATTTTTTCCTCTCCCGCGTCGCGAGTTCCCATCAGAGCAACGAGGTGTCCGCCCGCCGAACTGCCCATCGCCCCAATCCGGTCAGAATCGAGGCCGTATTTCGCGGCGTTACTGCGAAGAAAGCGGACAGCAGCATAGCAGTCGTCAATCTGACCGGGCCACTGCGCCACATCGGTGAGACGATACCCGACACTTGCGACAGCAAATCCATCCTTCAGCAAAAACGTCGCCCTGCACTTCTCTTTGCTCCCCTTGAGCCATCCGCCGCCGTGAACCCAGAGAACGACCGGAAGCGGATCAGAAGTTTCGTTTCGGGGAAGAAACAAATCCAGTTTCAGTTCCACACCTTCGTGAGTGGCATAGACGATATCTTTTGTAAGGGTAGTTCCGGCAGGGAGTGCCGACTGCTTCTTTTTCTTTTGAGCATCCGTCGATACCGGTAGAAATCCCCATGCGACAATCAGAACGGGAAGACAACTGAGTAAACGTTTTCTCATCGCGAAGAAGCTAGCGACCATTTCTTGCGGCGTCGACATTTGTTACCGAAATTCGACTTCTATGAGATCTCTTCTCGCAATCACCCTCAGCCTCCACTTCCTGCCCGGGATCGCGTCCGCGAACAACCAGCCCAACATTCTTTTTCTCTTCTGCGACGACCACGCGACACAGGCGATAAGCGCCTACGGTGGACCTCTCGCGGAAATCGCACCGACGCCGAACATCGACCGGATCGCGAAAGAGGGCATGCTGTTCCGGAAGTGCTACGTCACCAATTCGATCTGCGGCCCCTCCCGTGCCGTTGTTCTGACAGGGAAATACTCCCACCTCAACGGCTTTCGAAACAACGGGGACACCTTCGACGGATCGCAGCAGACCGCACCCAAACTGCTGCGGAAAGCCGGCTACCAGACCGCTATTGTCGGAAAATGGCACCTCAAATCCGTGCCCACCGGCTTCGACCACTTTGAGGTGCTCAAAGGACAGGGGCAGTACTACAATCCCCGCCTGCTCACGAACGGAAAAATCGTCAATCACGAGGGTTACACCACCGACATCATTACGGACCGCACCCTGGAATGGCTGGAAAATCGAGACCCGGAAAAACCCTTCTTTCTCATGAGCCAGCACAAAGCTCCCCACGGACGCTGGGAGCCTGCGATCCGGCATCTCGAGTGGCTCGATGAAATCGATGTCCCCGAGCCACCTACCCTAGTTCACGATTACGCCGGACGCAGTAAAGCATCGACGCAGCACAAGATGGGGATTGCCGATCACATGGGTCCCCACCGGCTCATGCTCACCTACTCGAGCAAATTCACCCCGGAGCAGTTTGCCAAATTCGACGGCCACTACCGCCCCCGCAACGAAGCTTTTCTCGCCGCAAATCTCGAAGGAAAAGACCGTGCCCGGTGGCACTATCAAAGATACATCAAAAACTACCTCCGCTGCGTCAAAGCAGTTGATGAAAACGTCGGGCGACTGTTGGCCTATCTGGATGAGAAGGGGCTCGCTGGGAACACCGTCGTCATCTACAGCTCTGATCAGGGATTCTACCTCGGTGAACACGGGTGGTTCGACAAGCGCTGGATGTATGAAGAAAGTTTTCGCACTCCGCTCCTCGTTCGCTGGCCGGGAACGATCGATCCGGATACGGTCAACGACACCGACATCGTCTCCAACCTCGACTTCGCATCGACCTTTCTCGACATCGCCAATACGGAAATTCCCGATGATTTGCAGGGACGCTCTCTCGTTCCGGTCTGGAAAGGAATCACTCCGTCAAACTGGAGAAAAACCCACTACTATCACTATTACGAAAGCGGCGGCCATGGCGTCCCGCTGCATTTTGGTGTGACCGACGGGCGCAACAAGCTCATTCGTTTTCCGGAACCGCACCTCGACGCCTGGGAGCTCTACGACCTCGAGGCCGATCCGCAGGAAATGGAAAGCCGCTACGACGATCCCGGGATGGCCGAAGTCCAGGCGAAGCTGAAAGAGGAGCTCGCAAGATTGCAGGATACCTTCGCCGTGCCGACGGAGTAGATCCAACCCTGTTTGGTCGACGATTCAACAGAGTCAGATGCCTGACTCAACCCTGTTTGGTCACCGCTCCGGGACCTCCATTCGAAGCGGGCCACGTTCCCGCGAACACGGAGGATTCGCTCTGGACCAATTCGGACATTCGCCGTTTTCTTCTCCCATGACAACGCGTCGATCTCTTCTCAAAGGCGGAGCCGCTGCTTCCGCGCTCGCTGCCGCTCCCGCCATTGTTCGTGGACAGAATTTGAACTCCAAACTGCAGCTCGCGTCGATCGGCTCAGACGGAAAAGGCTTCAGTGACATCAAAGCGATGTCGACGCACAACTACCAGAAATACGTTGCCTTCTGCGACGTCGATACAAACCGGACGCTGAACGTGAAAAAACTCAGCCCGGAGACACCCATCTATCAGGACTTCCGGGAGATGTTTGCCGAGAAAGCCGACGAGATTGACGCCGTGACTGTATCGACTCCCGATCACATGCACGCCTACTGCGCAATCAGCGCGATGAAACTCGGCAAGCACGTTTACTGTCAGAAACCGATGACTCACAACGTCTGGGAAAACCGCCAGATGATGAAAGTGGCGAAAGAGTCCGGAGTGATCACACGCCTCGGCAATCAGATTCATTCCCATAAATTTTATCGCACCGCGGTTCAGATCGTGCAGTCCGGCCGAATTGGAAAAGTGAAATCTGTGCAGAGCTGGGTGCCGACTCCCGGGCACGGACGAAGCGGACACATCAGCCGCCCAAAAGGAGAAGATCCTGTCCCCGAAAATCTCAACTGGGACAGCTGGATTGGTGTCGCCCCGATGCGCCCCTACAGCGCAGCCCACCGTTGTTACCATCCGTGGGGATGGCGCGACTGGCAGGACTTCGGGAGCGGAGCGATCGGTGATTTCGGTTGTCACATTCTTGACCCGGTCTTCACCGCACTGAACATCACGGGACCAACCGACGACTATTTCGCGGATCACTCCGGAATGAATGATGAAGTCTGGCCCGCCCAGTCCACCTACAGCTTCACCGTTCCCGGAACAGAGTACACTGACGGTGAACGGCTCAAAATCACGTGGAACGACGGTGGCCGCCGCCCCAATACAAAAGGCTCCCACCTCAGTGCGCGGGAAGCACTCCCACCCTCCGGCTCACTCCTCGTTGGGGAAAAAGGTTCACTGGTGATTCCTCACGTCGCAGCGCCCCGACTCTACTTCGACGGCGGAGAGCTGAACGAAGAATACGAGATGGCGGAAGACAAAGATCACTACCATGGCTGGATCGACGGCTGCATTCTCGAGGAGCAGCCCTCCGACGATTTTCAGTACGGCGGCAGACTCACGGAAACTCTCCTTCTCGCGAACATCGCGATTCGTTTCCCGAAGGAAACGCTCAAGTGGGATTCAAAGAAAATGGAATTTTCCAACAAGCCTGAAGCGAACAGGTATCTCTCACGTGATTACCGTGAGGGCTGGGAATTGGAGAAGCTGATTGCAGGGTAAGCTTGAACCACACTGCAACCCGCCTTCCGTTTTCTATATTTATCGGAAGGTGTTTCTCGGACTGTCCCAGTCAAAGTGGAGAGGGTGGATGACATCCTCCTCCACTACGACGCGCTTCTTTTTGACTTTGATCGGCTTGATCCAGCCTCTGCGGAGATTTTCACGGAACCGGGCACGCGCTTTCGAGGAAGCACTCTGCCCTGCTCTCTCAGTCAGTTTCGTTTCAGGGCGATCTACTTTCACGACACGATAGTTATCCGGAAGTTGAAAGAGCTTTAGCCCGGTGAGAAACCGCTTTTCACCAGCTGCTGCCGGTATCAGTGAGAAGAGACCAAGTCCGGCAGCAGTCAGGAAAGAAGCACAATGATTCGATTTCGGTTCAGCATTCATAACACCATCGAAAAGTCGCAGTATTCCTGCCAAACCTGGAAAACAGCCGCAACGCACTCTCTATCAGCGCATAACAACAATCAAAGATCCCGCATCCCCACCCCGGGATACATCCAATTGCAATACCGGATTCCTCCCGTCATGCAAGCTGCATGAACTCAGGCAACTTTCGCCTGTCATCCGCCCCCTGCTTTACTTCGGAGAATACCATCGTCCGAGGTGCTCAACGATCACGGTCTTCAACTCAACAGGGTCGACCTCGCCGGAATGCCGGTAGATAATTTCACCTTCCGCAGAAATCAGGATGGTGTGAGGCATTGTCCCCTGCCATTCCGGATCAACAGCCTCAGCCAGTGAGTCGGTGTCACCGGGAAAGAGATAGTTGTTGGTCGAGCGGCCTTCCTCCCTGACCGAAGCCTCCGTCAGATCGGGCATGGCCACGTTGAATCTCTTCAACAGAGTATGGGCTTTGTCCTTCACCTCAACGGTGTCCGTGCAGATTGTGATCATGTCGAAGCCTCTTGTTTCAAATTGCCGACCGACTTCCACGAGATACGGCATCTCGGCGAGACAGGGACCACACCAGGTCGCCCAGAAATTGATCAGGCGCAGCTTGTCGGTTGCATTTTCACGAAGCACCTTCAGACCGGATTCGTCAATCTCCTCAAGCGTGACTTCCTTTGCGGCAAACTTCTCGTTGTATTCGGTTACGAGATTCTTTTTGTAGGACCACTTCGTCGAGCAGCCATGTGCCCGGGTCTTTGCAACCGAAGGGTTTTTCCCCGCCAGCAACGCGTCGATTGCCTCACGGGCATCGTGACTCTTGATGGTCTCCGGATCACCGTATCGGGAGTCATCAATCCGCCCGACGTAGCGGAGCTTTCTTTCCTTATCGAAGAGAAAAATGTGAGGTGTCGCTGTCGCTCCGTAAGCCTTTGTCACACTCTGCGTGTCACCATCATACAGAAACGGGAAGTTGAAGTCGTTGTCTTCGGCGTGGCGCTTCATATCCTCGAGCGTGTCGCCATAAACCGAATATCCCAGTTCGTTCAACCGGACCGACTCCGGATCGTTGGGAGAAATCGCGACGAGCTGGAAGCTTTTATCGGAATAGTCTTCCACGATCGACTTGATCCGCGACTCGGCGCCCTGTGCACTCGGGCAGTGATTGCAGGTGAAAAGAATTGCGAGAATGTCTGCGGAATCGTAGTCGGAAAGCCGGTGATTTTTGCCATCGACACCCGGAAGGTCAAAATCGGGAGCCCGGCTTCCGGGCTCCAGCGTATTCACATGGGTGGAAGACTTCGGAGCCGCGTTCGCGAAAACGAGAATTGAACCCAGAGCTACTGCAAAAGGGGCCAAAAGATACTTTTTCTCCATTATAAGAAGGATCCTGAATTTATCAGTTGGTTGCAGTCGTTTCCGCCCCCTCGGTAGGCACAGGTGCCGGAGCAGTCGGAGTGGTTGTCGATCCAATCAGCCCTTCAAACTCACGAAAGAAGTCCTCGCCAAGATCATGCTGGAGATGCTCCTCTACAAAACTGAGCATCGCTTTGGCTCCCTCGAGTTGATTAACGTATTCGTACATATCTTTCAATCTTTCCCACTTCATCCGGGGGAGGGTTTCCCTGATGAAATCCTCTTTGTCCAGTTTTCCCAAAACCCCACCACCACGGCTCTGCTGACCTCGAGTTCGCGCCTGCTGATCGCGATTCATTCCTCTCAATTCTTTTTCCTTATGCGCTTCCAACATTTGCACGATGCGTGTTTCCTGCTCGATACGCTTGTCCCAGGCATTCATCAACGCGTCCGGATTTTCCTCCCGCAGGTAGGGAAGAATCGTAGCGTCATAAATTCCTGCAATATTGAACGGGGTCCCCTCCCAGTTTTCATTTTGTCCAAGGAGGCGTTCCAGATTGTACGCAGCAGAGAAAACCGAGCCAGCCACTGACTGAGTCAGATTGCGGGTCGGCATCTCTTCCATCCGGCTGAGAGCGTCGACATACGACATCAACGGCCCGAAAACCTGCTCGATCTCCTTCGCTTCAGCAGCCTGGCAGCTCAATGCGAGATAACGCAGCTGCATCTGGAGGGATTCAATGAAAGCAGGGTCGCGCAAGGTATCTTCATTGTTTTCCTTCCAGACACGAAAATCTGACTCAGGCCTTCCCTCCTGTTCGAACAGGACTAGTTTTTGACACTTCAAATACAGCTCGACCGCCTTTCGGGGGTCAGATGCCGCGTCAGCAAAAACCTGTCCTGCTCCGCTGTTCCTTGAAGAAAGATGTGCCTCGAGATCTGTTTTTAAGGCTTTGATCTTCGCTTTGAGAGACTCGATTTGTTCCTGCGTGAGATCCTCTGAAAAAGAAAGAGGCGACGTCAGAAAGGTCAGCGCGGCAATATAGATTACGAATCGGCAAAGTTTCATCGGGCAAGGCTAGCGAAAATCTGAAAAGCCTACAATAACCAAAACCCGTTCTTCCCATCGCAACCACGCGATCCGGAGAGTGGATTTTTTTGTCACAAATCCTGTAGGTGCAGACCCGGAAACCATTCACTTTTTCGGAACGGCAATGTCGAAGTCTCTGCCAAACCCGTAGGATGAGGGATATTGCGGCAGACCCGTGTGCTTCTCGGTAAGAACCGGAACCTGCCGTCGCAGGTAGCGTTTCAGTTCCTCAACGGTGACCACCCCGTCTCCGGACGCGGCCTCCCCGCGCACCGCTTCGAGCAACACGTAGGTAAAAGCTCCGTGACCAAGCTCATCAAATTCACTCGCAAACTGGTCTGATGCCGTGGAGGTCAACCAGTGCGTGCCCGTCCGGCGGGCGAGTTGGGCGATTGCTTTGTTCTCGGCTGCACCGGGAAATTCCAGCGATTCGAGCGCACCGGCACTGTGACAGGCATCGAGAATGTAGAGCTGCCTTTGCGCAGAAATAGCGGCGGCAGCCCGCTGGATCTCGGCTGCGGAAATCCCCCGTTCTGTCACACTGGCATCATCGCCGTAGATGTCGGTAACGTCATGGGGCACAAGATAGAAAACGCGCTCCTCCTCACCGACAACGACGCCGTGTCCGGCATAGTAGAAAACAAAGAGATCTTCGGGGCCGGCTGCCGCGATGATTTCCTCGAGCTTTTTCAGAATCGTCTCGCGACTTGCCGACTCGTTGCGGATGCTCTTGAAATCGCTTTCCCCCACGAGAGTTTGGGTCGCGGCCCGGAGCCCTTTCTCAATTCCGTTTGCGTCTACAGTCGCATAATTCAAGTTGTAGGTCTCGTTCTGATACTTGTCGATTCCAATGGTGACAATGTGCAGTCCAACGCCCTCGGCACCTGTCAAAATAACGGGAGCATCGGGCGCATTTTCGTCCTGCGCACGAACGGCGGCACCCTCGTACTTCACGAGTAGCCGGGCCGGAACACTTTCGGTGCGCTGATGATTCACCGCCACCGCTTTGAACTCATTCATTCCCGGAACAAGATTGACGCGGATAGACCGGGCGTTCCCTGCCGGTTCGGGATCGTCCTCCACGACAAGCCCGCGGACGCCGTCTCCCACCAGCTTGCCGTTTTGATACAACCTCAATGCGGTGACCGCTCCACCGGGCGCATCTCCTGTCAGTATCATTGTTGCTGAGGCGTTGGGAGTGGATGTGAAACGCTGCTCCGGAACGTCATCCTCCACGACGAGCCCCCTTTGCCCGCCGGGCTGAAATTCAAGCTTCACCGTGGGCGGCGGGCTGAGATTCGCGATGTTTACCGGCGGAGGAGCAACGCCGGGAGCAACCCGTCCGAAAATCGCACCGGCAAGTCCGGGGGTGTAGAACCCTTCAAAGAGCTGTTCGAGGGCGAAAACCTGCTGGCCGACGCGGTAGTACATTTTCTCCATCGCTCCCGGGGTTGCGTCGAAGCGCCCGTCCGCAGCGATAATGGCCCAGTCGTCGCCGCGCTCGTATTGAACCAGGGCAGCGACGTAAGCATTGCTGCGCGCATCAAAAAGGCGAACAACTCCCTCGTTGCCCGCGAAAGCAATGAAGTCGTCTCCGAAAAAGGCCTGACGATTGAAGCCGAGATCGTTCTCGCCGGGCACGATCAGCCGGGTTTCCGTTCGAGTGGACAGGTCATATAAATACGCTCGGTCATCGTGAGTGTAGGCGAAAGAACTGCCGGCATCGTTGGAGATGCTCCGGTAGGGAAAGCTCCCATCGGGCAGCGGAAAAGTCTCGCGCGTTTTGCCGGTCGCAGCGTCCAGTGAGACAAAAGCTTCAAAGATTTCTCCGACGATTTGCTTTCCATCGGCCGAGAAATTCGGTGATTGAAGGCGCAGGTCGGACTCCCACACGACCTGGCCTGACCCGAGGTCGATCAACTGACAGTGCGTGCGCGTCTTATCGGATCCCGGCTCGAGATTTCTTACCACTGCGACGAGTGCTTTTGTTCCGTCGGGACTGATTGCCGCCGCATCCCCGTAACGGACCAAACTCTCGGGGCGGGCGAATTTTTTGACGGCTTTGTCGCTGTCAGTATTGAGAACAAGCAGTCCGTCGTCTGACACCACAAGCAGTCGCGGACTGGCGGCACTGGTGGATACGTTCCGGACGATGCCCATTCCAGTCGCGAAACGCCTGGTTTCGGCATGGCGGCCCGGCACGAGATAGGTGAAGAGATCCTTGAGGTCGGAGCGGGAGACGAGAAGTCCGCCATCAGGCGCCATATCTCCAGCCACGGCGGAAAAAACTCCCTCATGACTGCTCCGGATGACGTGATGCCGGTCGATCCGCAGTGAACTCATCCGGCCGAAACCCCACGTCAGTCTCTGACCTTTTTCCGCCCCCAGGAGGAGGGATGGCTTCAGCACGCGTTCGCCGAAAACTTCCGGATTCGCTAGCGAGGGGAGCCGGTAGCGGTGGATATCCCACTGGCGCGTGCCCACGTAGAGGGAACCGTCAGGACCTGCTGCGATTGCGTAGTCAGCGCTGCCTGCCGGCATTTCCGACATCGCCAGATTCCCGGTGCGGAAGTCACCGCTTGCGATCCGGTCATCCCGGTTCACCCAGAATACTTTGTTTTCAAAATAGCAGGCCGAGCTCGTCAGGACGGGGTTCTCCACTTCCGCTCCTGTCGTTTCGATTTTCCACTGCTGCGAACCGTCGATTTCCCGCACCCCCATAGCGGCGTTGATTCCCTCCCTGTTCAGAAAGAACAGCCGTCCGTCCGGTGTGAACCCGCGCGCTCCGTGAGCATCCGCGATTTTGCTTCCATCCTCAGAAACCCGATAGGCAAGTTCACCTGAAAGGACGACGAGAAAATCCTGCCGCCCCGGAAAATAGTCGAGCGCAGCAATCCCACGAGCCTCTCCCGGCTCAAACGCAGCCAGGGTTACTTCATTTCCGTTCGGAACGACAGTGCGGCGAAATTGCCAGGGATCGTCGCCGACACTGTTGGTTTTCTGCGTGAGAAAGAAAAGTTCGTTCCTTTCGGAATGAAACCGCACCGCATTTGTGTTCCACCCCTTTATTTCGCGCACGACCGAAAAGTCCCTGAGGTCGAGCACATGAATGATGTTGAAGGCAGCCACCGCCAGATAGCGCCCGTCATGGCTGAACGCAAGATCACGGGCAACCTTCCCGGGCCGAAAGGTATAAAGTTCCTTTCCCGCAGCCGTTTCGAAAACTTTGACCGTCTCATCAATACTCGAGCTGGCGAGCAATCCCCCTCCGGGACTGACGGCGAGACGGAGAACCGTTTTTGTATGACCGGTCGGCACGACCAGCTCGACATCCTGCGCGAAGAGGCTGCCCGCCCAAAAAAAGAGAACGCCCAGTCGGGCAAAAAACCGGTATTGTTTCATTGCCCCCTACTTGCGATTGATCTCAATCATCACCGGCACAACAGTCCCCTTCGCGTCGGGCTTTACCGAGAAAGAAACCCGGCCCGGCTGAAAGGTAATTTTCTCCCGGGCCACGAGAGCAGGCCCCAGCGCCGACTCAATCTTCAGGGTCAGACCACCGTCCACCCCGTTCATTGCGGCAGTCATTTTCTCAATATCCAGAGCCTGCTGACTGAAGAGAATCAGCAGGTAGTCCGTTCCCGCTTGCTCATCCATTCGAATCACCTTGTCGTCTGCCGGAAATGCGATCACGGAATCCGTTCCCACCAACGGAGACAATCCCGGCTCGTATGGGAAAATTTTCGTGACCTTCCTCGTCAGGTCGGAAGCAAATGCGTAGATGTAGCCCTCCGTTTTGGTGCTCAGGTAGAACCGGAAACGGGTTCCCGCGGGATATGGCTGGCTCATCCGGTAGGCCGACATTTCCGCTTCACTTTCAGGTGTGTCCTGCTCAACGACGAGACCGCGGGTAGAGATCCGGCTCACCGGCATATCCGCCCCCTCGCGGGTAACAAAATCGACGCTGCCGACCGGGGTATCGGGAGCGGCCGGGGAAGGAGGTTTCGGACCGGGAGAAATGTTCGGCGCGACCGGGTCGGGAACATCAGTGACAACGGGAGCCGGAACCGGTAGAGGTTTGGGGTTTTTCGCAAAGGGATAAGCCTG
>JAKSBG010000159.1 GCA_022361255.1 Verrucomicrobiales bacterium | reverse complement strand
TGTGGTTGCTGCTGATGCTGGTGTCGTCAGCCGGATCGTGGCGGAAATGAACAGAATTCCAACCGTCGAATCGACTGACTCCCTGATCCGTGGCGATCCACACAAAACCCTGCAAGTCTTCAGTAATATCACGAATTACGTCAGATTTCAGACCGCCGGGGGTCGACTTGGAGAGGGGAGTGAATCGAATCCGGTTTGTTGTCCGGTCAGCAAAAACCAAAGCGCTGAGTATCAGGGAAATGAAGCACAACAACCCAATGACTCTCGAACCGCTAGTTTTCATGGAAATTATCTATTTTAGCAAAAGTAGATTTATTGTAAAAATTTTCTTGTCGAATGAGAATGTAAGAACTACCTTTTATAAATATTCCCTAAACTTCCTAATTTTTAGAGATTACTCCGACTATCTGCATTTTCAACACTCTTGTTGATTATTTCGGAAAATTTACAATATGATTCTGTCAAGAGGAGCAACGCTGCGAAGCCGGTCAGGGCTCAGTCTGACTGAGCTCCTTGTCGTTGTTGCTGCGATAGGAATCATTGCAGCGATCGCCTTGCCCTCTGTGAGCAACATCCGTGACTCCGCGATCAAGGCGGCTGCGATTCAGAACGCGAAGAACATTTCTTCGATGTCCGAAGCTCTCGCCAGCCTGGGAGTGGCTCACGTGATTCCTGACTCCATGGGAGGAGTGGAGGCGACCGGACGGCTTCTCCGCGAGGGGGTGATTGTCCCCGAAGGCCCGATGGCGGGCGAAAAGTTTATTCTCAGCGGAATGACCGACGATGATGTCGAAGAAGCGGCGAAGTATCTCACAATCGAATACGACGAATTCAATCTGCGGCTTCACTACATGGAGCCGGTGGAGAATACCGGGCTTCTCTCCATCTCTGCAGACCTGATGCTCTGCATGATTGAAAACAGCACGACCCGCGTTCTGCTCGGAGTGCTGGCGAAGTAAGGTCTACGACTCGACCGATTCTTCGAGCTCCTCGCCGGGAACCTCCTCGACGGATCCCTTTTCCTTGAGTCCCTCGATCACTTTTTCGACTGCCTCGTTGCGTTTTTCGAGGGCGAGCTGTTCGGGGATTCCCTCAATTTTCTCGAGAGGGATCGGCTCCGGATCGCGACGATCTGTCATCTTGAAAAGGTGAAACCCGTAGTGGGTCGCCACGACCGGGCTGATTTCGCCGATCCGCATGGAGAATGTGATCGCCTCGACCTCGGGCATGGTTTCGCCCTGTTTCATGTATCCCAGGTCGATTTCGCGGTCGTCGTCCGCGCCGTGTTCTTTGGCGGCTTCGTCGAAGTCCTTGCCGTCGAGAATCTGCTCGCGGAGTTTCCGCATTTCCACATAGGCTTCCCGGGCAGCTTCGTGGCTGGAGGGTTCGATGAAAATCTGGCTGACGCGGATTTCCTCCTGTGACATGTAGCGATCAATGTTCTCCTCGTAGTGGGACCGGATCTCCTCTTCCGTAGGTTCCGGGAGCTCGCCGATTTCCTCTTCGAGAAGCCGGTCCACCGTCATGCTGCTCTTCAGTTTCTTCCAGATGACTGTGGCATCTCCGGCGTTGAAACCGGTGTTGTCGTAGAAATTCTGCTCTCCACCATGTTCGGCTTTCAGTTCCTCGAACCGCGCGTCGACGGCGGCATCTTCGACCTCCCCGAAACGCTTGTTTGACTCCTGTTCGAGCAGGGTGCGATTGATGACGTTGGTTCGTGCGTATTCCCAAAATTCTTCGTCCCGGTCACAGCAGACGACTTCCCCCATGCTCTGGTAGTGGTCTTTGATCGACTCAAATTCGTCCGCGATCACCGAATCCTCGATCTTTTCGCCGTTGATGATATATGCCATATCCCACTGTGACGCAGTTTTGCAGGCCTGCCAACCCTGTTTGGTGGCGCACTTAACAGGGTGGGGTCACCGGGGCAACAGGGTTGGGTTTACCGGGCCCTTCATTCACTTGCAAGTGATGCGTGATGGGGAAAACTGAGCCGCACATGATGATGGCGAAACAGGCATTTATTCTCGGGGCCGGACTGGGGACGCGGTTGCGACCGCTGACGGAGGAATTGCCGAAGCCGCTCGTTCCGGTGGCGAACCGTCCGCTCGTCACGTTTGCGATGGACCACCTGATCGGAGATTTGAACACGGAGTCATTTCTCATCAATACCCATCACTGTCCGGAAAAATACGATGTCGCCTTCCCGGAGAAATCCTATCGTGAACGCAACATCACCCTTCGACACGAACCGGTTTTGCTCGATACCGCCGGAGGGCTCGACAACATTCGTGACTGGCTGCCGACAGACGATTCGTTCGTCGTTTACAACGGCGATATTTTAACCGATCTGCCGCTTCAACCGGCATGGGAACATCATCTCGAAAGCGGGAACCTCGTGACGCTGATTCTCCGGTCGAACGGGGATGAGCTACGGGTGGGCTTTGATCCGGAGAACGGAAAGATCGTCGACATGCGCGGCGTGTTGCAGCCGGACTGGCCGCACCGCTATCAATTCACCGGTATCTGGTTCGCTTCGCCTGAGTTCATGCGATTTGTTCGTCCGGGGAAAATCGAGTCTGTCGTGCTTTGTTTTCTCGAGGCAATCAAGGCCGGGGAAAAGATCGGCGGATTTGTCGAAGATCGCGGCGCGTGGAGCGATCTCGGAGAGAGGGAGTCCTATCTCGATGCTGCGAAGCTGGTGCAGGGGGATTTTGCCCGCGCGGTTGAGGGGCTCATTTCACCGGCTGCGGAGGTGGATCCGGGTGCGAAGATTGACGAAATCAGCTCGATCGGACCGGGGGCGAGAATCGGTCCGGGCTGTGAAATTGTGGCCTGTTCGATTTGGGAAAACGCAACGGTCGGGGAGGGCAGCAAGCTCGAACGATGTGTCGTTCGCAATGGGCAGACGGTGAAAGGCGAATACCGGGGCAGGGATTTTTAGTTTGATTGCCGCAGGTTGACGGAGCGAAAAATCTCCATTTTTCTTAAACATTCTGATTTCTGAATCGTCTAAAGACCGTGGCAATATCTCCGGATATGGCCTAAGTTGTAAAAACCCAGAGAATTCCGTGGAAAAGATCGACATTCCCAGACGAACGGTTTACCGCCTCTCCCTGTATCAGCGGTGTTTGCAGAAGCTGATGGCTGACGGCGTTGACACGGTTTCTTCGGAAGACCTGGCCAATGAAGCGGGTGTGAAATCAACCCAGCTGCGCAAGGATCTCGGCTACGTCGGGCAGATCGGAACGCGCGGGTTGGGCTACGGGGTGGCGACTCTTTCCGAGGCGATCTCGGGTATCATGGGAACATCGTCTGTTCTGCAGCCGGTTGTTCTCGTCGGAATTGGTAACCTGGGTGCTGCACTGCTTCGTTACAGCGGGTTTCGCCGGGAAGGATTTGAAATCATTGCGGCCTTTGACTCCGATACCGAACACGTAAAATCGACAACGGAAGAAATGGGCGTTCCCGTTCTCCACTCCGATGGACTGAGCGAATACGTGAAAAAGCACGATGTGAAAATGGCGATCATCGCGGTTCCCGAAAGTGCGGGACAGCAGGTGGCCGACGCGCTCGTGGCCGCAGATGTCACCGCTCTGCTGAATTTTTCCCCGGCCCGCCTCACGGTTCCGGAAGGAGTCTTCGTGAATCAGGTCGATCTCGCTGCGGAGATGAGCAGTCTGGCATTTTTCGCGAGCTGACCGGATCGTTCACCTGCTGAGGCCCGTTTTCCTATGGCAGCGCTGGTTGAGATCCCGTTTGAGCCTCCGTTTTCTCTCGAGGTGACCCTGAAATCCGGACAACTCTTTCATTGGGAGCAGGTGGATTTTGAAGGAATGCCAGGGTTCGCGGGGTGCATCGGTAATGCGCCGGTGACGTGGATCGCACAACCCGATGAGGAAACGATTGTGACTCTGCCAGGGCATGAGGAGCGCGCCGCCCGCTATTTTGGACTCGATCAATCCGTTTCCGAAATCCACGCGACCTTTCCGCAGGGAGATCCCGTGCTGGAGCGGGCGATTGCCTATTGTCCCGGGATCCGTGTAGCGAGACAGCCGGTCTGGGAATGCCTCGCGACTTTCATCACTTCGTCGTTAAAGCAGGTCGCACATATCAGGGGAATCTCGATGACGCTTCGTCAGCGCTACGGGGAGAGTCACGAATTTGCGGGAAAGGAATTCTTTGCCTACCCGACTCCGTCTGCTTTGGCAGACGCGGGGGAATCGGCATTGCGGGAATGCGCGCTCGGCTACCGGGCGAAGTCACTCGCTCTCGCCGGTGCCGCGATTCGGGACGGCGCGGTTGATCTCGACAGGATCGAAGGGGAGGCAGACGAAGATTTGGCCCGCTCCGGATTGCTCGAGCTGCACGGGGTGGGGGAGAAAATCGCGAATTGCGTGCTGCTTTTTTCCTGCGGAAAATGGGGCGCCTTTCCGATTGATGTCTGGATTGAAAGAATCCTCCGCGCAGAATACCGAAAGAGGGTGAAGGGGGCAAAACTGCAGCAATGGGCCACCAAATATTTCGGTCCCAACGCCGGTTACGCTCAGCAATACCTCTTTCATTTTGCCCGAAAAACGCTTTAAGGTTTCCTACCGCTGCCCGTGTAAAAAGGAAATGTCCGATTCGCAGAAGATCTTTGCCAGTCTGTCCGGAGCCGTGATCGTTCACGTGCTCCTGCTCATGCTGGTGTTCGTGATGCTGTCGACCCGGAAATCCGACGCGAGCCTCGCGAATCAGGGACAACCGGAACCGCGGCAGCAGGAGGTGACGATTCTGCTGAGCGAACTGATGGAGCAGGTGAAAGTGGAGCCGCCCGAGCCGGAGCCCGAGACCGTGCCTCCGCGCAGGCGTCGTTCGTTTTTTGACACATCAACCAACCGCAGAGAGGCGGAAGCCCCGGAAAATGCGCGCTTCATTTCGGACCGGAATACGACTGCGGCGACAGAGATTCTCCCCGACCCGAACTTGCCCCAACAATACGGACCGACGACTGACGGAGACGCTCCGATCGACCGGCTGAGGTTGCAGGACCGGGAGTATGTCGACGGGCGCTTGAATGCGGCTCCGGGTGCACAGAGTCGACCGGCCGAAAACGGTTCCGCTGACGGCGGAGGGATACGCCA
The DNA here is from genome assembly GCA_022361255.1 of Verrucomicrobiales bacterium. Taxonomy (GTDB): domain Bacteria; phylum Verrucomicrobiota; class Verrucomicrobiia; order Verrucomicrobiales; family DEV007; genus Arctic95D-9. Next base: position 19,294 of record JAKSBG010000159.1, on the reverse strand, counting down.
AACGGCGGCCCGCGATGGTGTCGAAAACGGGACCGGGGAGGCGAAAGATTTCTCCGATGGTGCCGACCGGCCACCGGAAAATCCTGTCGCCGAAGAAATGGTGCGCCCGGAAGAGAGTCCGGTGACGGGGGAGAAAGACGAAGTGATGAAGAAAAAAAGCTTCGCAGATCCGAATTCTTCCATCGCAGGAAGCCCGGACATTCCGCTGGGTGATGAGGATCAGTTTGCGGCGACCGATACCAGGGAAAAAACGGACGAGGTCGGCCGCGCTGCCGATGAAAAGGAGAAGATGGAACAAATGGCCGGAATTCCGGGAGGTCGGGGAGAGGCAGCGGAAGGAACCGCGAAAGAGGACAAAGACGGATTCGGGGAGCGCCCCGGTGATGCGGGCTTGTTCGCCGGTGACGGATTCCAGGCTTTCGAAAGAAAAAATTCCACAAACGGGAAGCTCACCAACATGGGGGAAAACGCGGTCGATGCAGAGGAAAGCGCCCAGGGCAAATACGAAGCATCCGTTCGACAGGCGATAGCGAAGAAGTGGCATGCCCTGCGCGTTCAGAACGGCGATTTTGTTACCTACAGCTTTCTCAAGCTCCGGTGCCGGGTGGATCGAAACGGAAAGGTGCACGATCTCGAAGTGATTGAAAACGAAGCAAATTCCGTCGTTACCAGTTTTTCGCTCAAGGCCATTCTGGAAGCCGATATTCCGCGGATGCCGGCCGATGTGGCGGAGGAATACGGTCCTTTCGGTCTCGAACTGAACTACGATGTTTTTATTTACTGATCCTTTTACATGGAAGATCCAAGCGTAAACGAGAAGTTGTGGGCCTTTCTCCTCTCCGGGGGAGTTTTCATGGCCTTCATCGCCATTTGTTCTTTCGTTGCGATTACGGTTTCGATTCACAGGGCGATCACATTGAGATGGAAGTCGATCATTCCAATGGAGTTGCGAAAGGTTTTGAATCGATGCGGCGAATTATTCGACGAAGGACGCGTTTCGGAAGTTCTTCTTGCCTTGCAGCGAAGCGACAGCGCGGTGGGACGCGTCGGTAGGCTCGCGATTTCGCCGGAGTTTGCCAATCGGGAAGAAGCCGGTGAGGCAACCGAGGCTACGGCGAAGGAGCAAATGGTGAAGCTGGAAAACGGGATGGGGGTTCTCGAAGTGGTGATCACCATCGCGCCCCTTCTCGGGCTGCTGGGAACGGTGAGCGGGCTGGTCGGCGTTTTTGCGACGCTGGGAGAAGCGGGGGATGTCAGCGATCCCTCGCGGATTGCCGCCGGTATCGCCGTTGCTTTGAATACGACCATTGCCGGACTCGTCGTGGCGGTCATCACGGTGATATTGCACTCCTACTTCACCCGGCGTCTCGAGCGGATCGCGGCGCGGATCGAGGTGATCGCGGGACATTTGCTGCACGAGTTTTACAAACGGGGCGGCCGGGAATTGTATCCGGAGCCGGGGGAGGAACCGCCGATGAAACCCGATGAAGCTCTCGTCGAGGCGATCGAGCAGAACGGGCAGGAAGTGGAACCCAGTGATTTTCTGTCGTGAACATTTACACCAAGCGCCGCAAGAGACCGACTGTGCCGATCATTACCCTGATCGACATTCTCGCGATCCTGCTGATCTTTTTCATCGTCACGACGACCTTCAAAACGAAGGAGTCACTCGTGAAAGTGAACCTGCCGACTTCGTCCGAGCTGGGGGCTGATGCCTCTACCGAAACGCGTCAGGCACTCTATCTTGCCGCCGATGGCAGTATTTCCCTCGGGCAACAGAAAGTCACGATGGAGCAGTTGCCCCTGGCTTTGCAGCAGTTTCAGCAACAGAACCCGAACGGGCAGCTGGAGCTGAAGGCCGATGAGGGAGCTCCCCTCGGCCTGATGGTGGAAGTCTGGGACGCGGCCAATCAGGCGGGGCTGAAGATCGGAGACCTGCCGCTCCGCATTCTGCTGGAAGAGTAGCGCACTTCGACGTATCGTCCGGCATATGATCCGCCCTATTGTTTTTTACCCTGATCCCGTTTTGCGAAAAGTGGGAGAACTGGTTACAGACGTAACTGACGAGATCCGTACGCTTGCTGAGGATATGGTCGAAACAATGTACGACGCTCACGGTGTTGGCCTCGCAGCCCCGCAGGTGGGGGAATCTCTACAGCTTGCTATTGTCGACGTATCTCACGATCCCGAGTGCATTTCCTATCTGCGGGTGAACGGTGAAGAAATGACGCTGGAGGAAATCTGTCCGCTGACGTTCATCAATCCGAAGCTGGAGCTCATCGGGTCGAAGGCGACAGACACGGAGGGATGCCTCTCCTTCCCGGATCTTCGTGGTGACATCACCCGGCCTTTCGAGGTCAAGGCGACGGTGGAAACGCTCGAGGGCGAAACGCTCGTCATTGAAACGGACGGCTTGTTTTCCCGCGCAATCCAGCACGAGACCGATCACTTGTTCGGCAAGCTCTTTATCGACCGCATGTCGAGCGCGCGAAAAATGTCAATTCGCCGCCAGCTGAAAGAAATGCAGCAAAACTACGGTTAACTGTTTCGTTCACCGTTCAGAAAGATCCCTCTCCAGGGTATGAAAGAAGGAATTTCTCTATTTCTCAAAGGCGCTGCCATGGGCGCTGCCAACGTGATACCCGGCGTTTCCGGAGGAACGGTTGCCTTTATCACAGGCATCTACGAGCGCATGATTCATGCGATCAAAGGAATCGATTCGGGTGCGTTGAAGCTGCTGGCAAAACGGGATTTTCGCGGGTTTTCCGGACGCATCGATCTGCCCTTTCTGTTCTGGTTGGGAATCGGGGTGGTCGTGAGCATTCTCACTCTCGCATCGCTGCTGGAGTATTTGTTCGAGCACCATGAGATCTATGTCTGGTCATTCTTCTTCGGTCTGATTCTCGCTTCGATTTACTTCGTCGGGAAGCAGGTGAAAACATGGTCCGCCGGTCCTGTCGTCGGGTTTCTGATTGGAGCTTCGATTGCCGTGGGTGTCGCGCTGCTCAAACCGGGCACGGAAAACGACAGCGTCTGGTATCTCGTGATCTGCGGGATCGTGGCCATGGCGAGCATGATCATTCCGGGGCTGTCGGGTTCCTTTGTGCTTCTGTTGATGGGCAATTACCAACTCATCATGATCGAATCGGTGTCCGGGTTGAAGAGCCTCGACAAGGACGCCATTTTCACCCTGATTCCGGTTGGAATCGGTGCGGTGCTGGGCTTGTTGCTGTTGAGCCGGGCCCTGGCCTGGGTCTTTCAGAATCACCACGATCTCGCGGTCGCGTTGCTGACGGGGTTTGTCGCCGGTTCACTGCTCATCATCTGGCCCTGGAAAAACGAGGTGGTGGAAACGTTTGAAGCAGCGGGAAAAGTGAAAGAAAAAGTGATCGGCTACGATTGGTATTTTCCCGGCGCGGGAGCCTCGACCTGGATTGCGGTCGCAGTGATGCTCGCCGGATTCGTGATTGTCTGGCTGATGGAGAAAAGCGGAGCAACCCTTCCGGAAGAAGGGGAGGATGTTTTGGAGGAATCGGACTCGTGATTTCAAACCGGCGAACCCTGTCGGTTGCGAATTTCGTAAACTTCCTGTAGAGAGACGCTGCGCCTGCGGTCTTTTCGGCTGCAGGAGAACGATATGGACCAATTTGCCTTCATTCGCTGGGACGATGGCCGCTATCTTTGCGGTGAAGGCCCCTTTGTGTCCTCGGCCAAACCTCCGTCGGGAGGGGGCGTCGCGTTTTACCGGAACAATTTCGAATTGTCTGATCCGGAGCCGTGGAAAGTCCCGACCCGCCATTTCGAAACGGACGATCTCGGGTCCGTTCTCGCCCAGAACGGGGCGACACCGTTGCCGGAAATTGCCTGGTCAGGTCTGGGCGATACGGACGTGCGGGGAGTCTTTGACGAAATTCTCCAGAGAATTGAATCCGGGGAGCTGAAGAAATCGGTTCCTGTCCTTGCCGAGCGCGGCATCCTTCACCGGGGCGAACCGATGGCTTTGGTAAAGGCGATTCTGGCTGCGCCGGATGCGCTTGCCGGATATGGATTCGTTGAAAACGGAGACGGAGTGATCGGTGCGACGCCGGAACAGTTGTTCTCAGTAAATACCGAAACCGGAATTCTGGAAACGATGGCTCTCGCGGGTACTGCGCCCCGACACGAAGCGACATCCTTTCTCGATGACCCGAAGGAAATCCGCGAGCACGAGCTGGTGGCGGACTACCTGGAAGAATTGCTTTCTCCTCTCGGAGAGGTGCGCCGCGGCAAACGAATCGTGCTCGATCTCGGATCGATCGTTCACTTTTTAACCCGTCTCGAAGTTCATTTGTCGAAAGAGGACCGGGATCTCAACCGCCTCGTGAAGTCATTGCATCCGACTCCGGCTCTCGGCGCCTGCCCCCGCGGAGACGGCGCGCTGGAGCAGCTCGTCGAATATCGTCGCCGGCTCCGTGTGCCGGAGGAGTTTGGCGCCCCGTTTGGTGCGTTCTACGAAGGGCAGTTCACTGCGCTGGTCGCGATTCGAAATGTCTCCTGGAAAGGGAGGGATGTTTTTCTTCCCAGCGGGGTGGGCCTCGTCGAGGGGAGTCGCTTTGACCGGGAATGGCGTGAGCTTGCGCTGAAGCGGAATTCCGTCAAATCGCTGCTCGGAATATGACGGCGAATGCAAGACTGGCGGGCGAAACCCTGGCCCATTTGGCCGGTCTGGGAGTGCGCGATTTTGTGGTCTGCGCCGGAGCGAGAAATGCACCGCTGGTCACCTCTCTTCTATCCGTTGCGAAGGAGGAGGATCTAACGGTCTATCACCACTTCGATGAGCGATGCGCCGCGTTTTTTGCGATGGGGCTGTCCCGATCGAGCGGGATGCCTGCAGCAGTGTTGACGACATCCGGAACAGCGGTGGCGGAGTTGCACCCGGCGATGATCGAAGCGTATTACTCCGGAATTCCGCTGATCGCGGTCACGGCGGACCGCCCTCCAACCTTTCGCGGAAGTGGAGCACCGCAGGCAATCGAGCAGGTTCGAATATTCGGGCCGTATGCACCGGTGGCACTGGATGTGTCCTCCCCAACCGACCTCGGCGCGATCGTGGCGTGGGACAGGTGTGAACCTCTGCATCTCAATGTCTGCTTCGAAGAGCCGACGAAAGAGTGCCGGATCGAGTCGCTCCCCGACATTCCTTTTCCGGATCCGAAGCAGCCCGCCTCGACAGATGATCCGCCCGGCCTCGAGGGATTTCTGGCCCCGCTCGACGGCCTCGTCGTCATTCTCGGGGAGCTGCCGGAAGACTGGCGGGAGGATGTGTTGAGCTTTCTCGTTCGATCCGGCGCGCCGGTTTGGGCGGAGGCGACCAGCGGGCTTCGGGAAAGTCAGGTGCTGCGGCGGCAGTTGCTCCCTACCGAAAAAGATCTCGCCCGGGTGAACGTGAGCAAGGTGTTGCGAATCGGCGGCGTTCCCAGTTTGCGATTCTGGAGGGATCTGGAGTCCCGTTTGGAAATCGAAGTCATGTCGGTTACAAAACGCCCTTTCTCCGGCCTGGCACGGGAATCCCGCAACCTTGTCCTCCCGGATTTTCCTCCGTTCCCCGAATGGAAGCCGATCGGGAAGGCCCCGGACGCACCGGCGCGAAGAGATTTGGAGGCGCTGCTTGAAAAGCACCCGAAATCCGAAGTGGCGATGATGAGGAAAATCTCTGAATGGATCGACGAAAGTGCCCGGGTTTTTCTCGGGAACAGTTTGCCGGTTCGCGAGTGGAATCTGGCGGCTACCATGAACCCGGCGCATCCGGATTGTCACGCCAACCGCGGGGCAAACGGGATTGACGGTGAGGTCGCCACCTTTCTCGGGCTCTCAGAAGGCGGTAAGGAGAGTTGGGGGATTTTTGGAGACCTGACGGCGCTCTACGATCTGAATGCTCCGTCTTTGCTGAGCCAGTTGGGGAAGGGCCGGAGACGGATCGTGATTCTCAACAACGGTGGTGGGAAAATCTTCTCCCGGCTGCCCGGGATGGCTGATTTGTCAGGGACGGAAAAGCAGGTAACAGAGAACCACCATGCCACGGGTTTTCAATCGTGGGCGGAGATGTGGGGAATGGAATACCGGAAGTGGAAAGCGGGAGAGGAAGCGCCTGACCTGCCTGATGGTGACACGGTTGTAGAGGTTTTTCCCGACAATGAAGCCAGTGAAAAGTTCTGGGCGGATTGGAAATGAGTCAGCGTCCCGTTCTCGCCCTTCACGGAAATGTAGGTTCCGCATCCGACTGGACAGAAATGGGTTTGTCCGGTCTTTCAGCGGTCGATCTTTGGGAGCATTCTTCGCTTTCTTTCTTTGAGATGGGGCACGAGCTGGCGACCTCCCTGTCAGCAGGTATGGAGAAACCGCTCATCGCCGGTTACTCGCTCGGGGGGAGGTTGGCCTTGCATGCGATGGCGATTCATCCGCAGCGCTGGGGCGGAGCGATCATTGCGTCATCCCATCCCGGACTGGAGTGCGTCGAGGATCGTCTCGCGAGACGGGTGTCCGATGAAATCTGGGCGGGAAAAGCCCGGGAATTGTCGTGGGAGGAATTCCTCGAAGCATGGAACGGGCAGGGCGTTCTCGCTGATGGTGATGCGGGAGCGCGCCAGGTGGAGCTGGAAAAGCGAAGAAGCGAAATCGCGATGGCTTTTGAAACCTGGCCTCTCGGAAGACAGGAAAATTTGCGGAAGCAATTGCGTGGGTTTGCCGCTCCGGTTCTGTGGATCGTGGGGGAGAAGGATGCGAAATTCCGGAAAATCGGGGAGGAAATGGCGGAGGTTTTTTCTGATTTTACACTGGCTGTGATTCCCGGCACCGGGCATCGCGTTTTGGGGGAGAAAAGCGCGGCTGTAATTCAGGAATGGATCGCTGATTTGCCGGCCGGGAACGAAACCGGGCGCGACGAATAGGGCGAAACAGCAGCGTGTGCGACTTCCCCGTCAGTTCTGACGTAATCTCTTTGCGAAGAAGCACATCCTCGCTACGCTCTTTCACACATCATGAACTGGATTTCCGCCCACGACTTTGAAGACCTCCGATACGAGAAAACGGAGGATGGACAGATCGCCAAGATTACGATCAATCGACCTGAAGTTCGCAATGCATTCCGCCCTCAGACGGTCAAAGAGATGCTTGTCGCCTTTGACCTTGCTCACGAGGACCCGGATGTCGGCGTTGTGATTTTGACCGGGGAAGGGGACCTCGCATTCTGCTCCGGTGGAGATCAGAAAGTCCGCGGTCATGCCGGATACGTGGGCGATGACGGAGTCCCGAGACTCAATATTCTCGATGTGCAGAAAAAGATTCGTTCCCTCCCGAAACCGGTTATCGCGATGGTTGCGGGCTATGCGATCGGGGGCGGTCACGTTCTTCACGTGGTCTGCGATTTGACGATTGCCGCTGAAAACGCCCGATTCGGCCAGACCGGACCGAAGGTTGGCTCTTTCGATGGTGGTCTCGGTTCAAGCTACCTCGCCCGGATTGTCGGGCAGAAAAAGGCCCGCGAAATCTGGTATCTCTGCCGACAGTATGATGCACAGCAGGCGCTTGATATGGGACTGGTGAATACGGTTGTCCCGCTCGAAAAGCTGGAGGAGGAAACCGTGCAGTGGTGCCGGGAAATTCTCGATCACTCACCTCTCGCGCTCCGTTGCCTGAAGACGGCACTCAATGCTGATTGCGACGGTCAAATGGGGCTGCTCGATCTCGCCGGAAATGCAACGCTGCTCTACTACATGAGTGAAGAGGCGAAGGAAGGGAAAAACGCATTTGTGGAAAAGCGGAAACCGGACTTTTCGAAATTCCCGCGTGTTCCCTGAGCCCCGGCTCATCTCGTTTTCCTTACCCTGATTTTTTTCCTTTTCCTTTCCGGGCAAATGCTGAGAAAAAGAAAAGGAAAATGAAAAAGAGTGCACGATGAAGTCCTGGATCCTCGCTGCCCGTCCGAAGACGCTTCCCGCCGCGATTGTTCCGGTCTGGGTGGGTGCCGTCCCCGTTCTTTTTGACGGGGACCCGGATACCGGATCATGGATGTTGTTTCGTTTTACCCTCTTCAGCTGCATCTGGATTCAGATCGCGACGAATCTCTTTAACGACGCGATTGATCATCGCAAAGGCGCTGACACCGAAAAGCGGCAAGGGCCGAAACGGGTCACTGCTTCAGGCCTGCTTTCGCCAAAGATGGTGATGGTCGGGGGAGTGATCTGCTGCCTGCTTGCAGCTCTCTTTTCCATTCCACTCATCATGGAGCGCGGACCGATCATCATCGTGATCGGATTGGTCTCGCTCTTTTTTGCCTACGGCTACACCGGTGGTCCGTTCCCGCTCGCCTATCTGGGGCTGGGGGAAATTTTTGTGATTCTGTTTTTCGGTTTGGTAGCTGTGTTAGGTTCGTATTTTGTGCAAACCGGGGAAATCGGCGGGAGGGAAATCTGGACCCTCGGTTGGCAGTGCGGATTGTTCTCGAGCGTTCTCATTGCGATCAATAATCTGCGTGACGTCGACGAGGATCGTGAGACGGGAAAGAGAACCCTTGCCGTGCGCTTCGGGAAAACCTTTGCCCGCATTGAGATCGTCGTATTCTGCCTGCTTCCTGTTTTGCTCTGGCAAATTCATCTGGCGACACGGGACGGAAGAGATTTCGTGTATTTCGCGGTGCTGCTTTCGAGTTTTCTCCTCGGAGGCGTAATTTGTAAGGGGATTTTCCGCAACTTGCCGGGCCCCCTGATGAATGCTCTGCTCGGGCTGGCGGCATTGCAGCTCGTGGGGTTCGGGACGATGGTCGTCTGGCACTACTCGACCCGATGAGCGAAATCTACTACCGGGAATATGAGCTGACCCCGCGTGCGGCGTTGAACTCCCGTAGCGGGGTGGAGCCGCGAAAGGGGGCACTGATCCGAATCGGGGGCGGGCACGGATGCATTCATCCGTGGCCGGAGTTGGGAGATGCCCCGCTCGATATCCAGCTGCAGCTTCTCCGGGAAGGAAAAGAAAGTCCTTTGATTACGGGAGCGAAAGAATGCGCGGCCTACGATGGCAGAATGCGAAGAGAAGAGAGGAGTCTGCCGGCTGAGAGGATACCGGAAAGTCATTGGCTGGTGCGGCCGGGAGATGATCCGGAATTTGCCCGGGAAGACGGTTTTCGCATCGCGAAGATCAAGGGAAGTCCCTCCTTCCGGGAAACACGTGAGGAGATGATTCTCTGGATAAAAGCGGGATTTCGGATTCGATTGGATTTCAATGAATCGCTGGAGGCGGGAGCGTTTCCTCCTTTCTGGAACACTCTTTCGGGGACGGAAAAAGAGGCAATCGAATTTGTGGAAGATCCGGAGCAGCATTCGGATGACGGCTGGAGTGAGCTTCGAAGAGAAAACGTTCCGATCGCGGTAGACCGTGATTCTTCAGCAAGGCTTCAGCCATCCGATATTTTGGTCATGAAACCGGCCCGCCCTGACTGGTGCATGAATCAGGATACCCGATACCTGATCACCTCCTACATGGACCACGCGATCGGTCAGATGTGGGCGGCTCACAAAGCGGCCGCGATATACGGAGGGGAGCTGACTGAGCAGCGCCTCGCCTGCGGATTGCTCACTCACCGCTGTTACGAGGAGGATGAATTTTTTGAGCGAATGCGCACGAAGGGCCCCCGTCTCATGCCCGTAGAAGGCACCGGACTGGGCTTTGATGATCTGTTAGAAAAGTTGCCGTGGAAACGCCTGACCTGAAATCGGCCCGCTACTGGGAGTCTGATGATGTCGATTTGCGCCTGAACCCGAGGCGGCGGATTGATGCGGAAGGGTTGGTGCCGTTTCTCGTTGAAGAAGCGGGAATACGATCTTCGGTTGTTCTCGCAACATCCGGTTCGTCGGGCGGATTTAAGTTCGTCGTTCTATCCAGAGACGCGCTGCTGACATCAGCGAAGACGGTGATCGAGCATTCCGGGCTCGTTGCAGACGACGTAAGTTTGGCGGGTTTGTCAGGCTTTCATGTCGGGGGGCTCGGGATCTATGCGAGAGCATATCTGAGCGACTCCGCCATCGTGGAAATGGATTCCTCCCAATGGCAGCGGGACGGGGCGGAGCTGGTAAGGGTGATCGAAGAGAATCAGGTGACTCTTACGTCGATGACTCCGACACATCTTCACGACCTCGTAACTCACGGGGTGAAAGCTCCGGAAAGTTTGCGGCTTGTTTTTCTCGGGGGAGGGCGCATGGATGAAGCGTTGATCGATCGGGCTCGGGAGCTGCGGTGGCCGGTCCGCGTCAGCTACGGAATGACCGAGGCCGGATCGCAGATTGCGACGGCTCGGGACGAGGCAATCGAAGCATTGCCTGTCCTGCCCTGCTGGGACGCGAAGACTCTCGCAAACGGGCGGCTCGCGATCCGGGGGGATGCGCTGTTTTCCGGTTACGCCATTCGGAAGAATGGCAGGTGGACCTTCGATGCGGGATCAGATCGTGACGGCTGGTTTGCCACCGGCGACCGCTGCGAGGTGACGGATGGAGAACTCCGCTTTCTCGGGAGAGCAGATGATCTCGTGAAAATTTCCGGGGAACTGGTCTCCGTATCAGAAATCGACCGGCTTGCGGAATCCCTCGCCCGTGAAAGAGGAGGGGATGCTGCGGTGGTCGCACTTCCGGACGAGCGGCGGGGGCATGTTCTTGTCGCGGTCGTCGAATCGGGGGGGCGGGATAATCCGGATTTCCTGAGAACGCTCAACGCCACTCGCGACGGGATCGAAGCGGTTCACCGGATGGTCACCGTCGATCAGCTCCCCCGCACTGAGATCGGAAAACGGAATCGGGCTGCTCTGGAAGAAATCGCTGCGGCTGGTCTCGAGGATCTGTAATCCTTCCGGCCGGCTATTTCCATCCCACCGGCTGCACCCAGGCCTGTTCTTTCTGGTCCGGATAAGACGGGTTCGGATGTCTGCGCGACGAGTGAATCGTGGCACGCAGGTAGAGCGCATCGGTGGGAATGGTGAAGGCAGCGGTGTTTCCCTCAATGCTTGCGAATACTTCACCGATGCCGGTTTCCTCCGCAGTGGCATCGTAACCTTTCCGCGTGCCGATGAACTCGGTCCTGTAGGTGACTCCCTCAACCTTTCGCATCCGAATCTTCAGCTTTCCGTTTTCGTTGTCGAAAGCGATGGACTCCAGCTCCACGCCACTGCTGGCATAGAATTTTCCGGCTTTCATCGCATGGACGATCGCATCGCCTCCGAGTTCTTCCGCCCCGACGACAACCCAGCCCCGTCCGGGCGAAACATCTCCCCCGTGATAGGTATGGGAATCATCCGTTGCGACTCCGTAGAGGGGGGCTTTGTCGAGCTCGGCGAGGCGAATGGTGTTGGCGATGTCCCAGATTTTTTCATCTCCGGGCCGGGTTTCGTCGCCGAGGTGATTGATCCCCGGGTGACCGTTGTACACTTCCATGTAGCCACCCAGGGCAACCCGGGCGAGATCGTCGGCCGTGACGGCCCATTGAAAATTCGGGTGATTCAAGTGCGCGAGAACCGGCTTCCCGGACTTTTTGCCGTGATCTTCGATCAGCTCGAAGCTGCGCTGCATGACGTCAGCCACCGGTGCTTCATCGTCTTTCACTGCCGGAACAACTCCGGAAAGATTCAGCGCATTGATGTGCACCGGTTTTTTGCTCGCGGTGTTTGAAACCTCTTCGGCGGGGAGAAGGTAAAATTTGCCGGGTTCTTCAAATTTCGCCCGGCACTGCTCGAGTGTTTTCATGATGATTCCCTTCTTGTCTTCCCGCGTCTCCCATTGAATCCAGTCTTCCCCGAAACGGGCCACGCATTTGGAAACCGCGTTCCGCCCAATGGCGCGCTGGCGCTTTTTGATCGCCGCCAGGTCCATCCATTTCTCTCCCTCCTGGAGAACATTGTGATCGGTCAGGGCGAGGAAATCGTAGCCTCGCGTTTTGTACCAATCGATAATCATCTCGGGGAAGTCATTCCCGTCACTCCACAGCGAATGGGTGTGGGTGTTGCCCTTGAACCACTGCGTGGCGTCGTAGTCGAAAGCTTGTGCGTTTGTCAGGAGTAAGGCAAGAAAGGGAAGTGTCAGGACTCTCATAATGAATCGAAGTGAAACCGTGGTTTCGGTGATCGATTCATAATGGCCTGATAAACAATGTCTTTGCAATGGCCTACTCAGGGTTTTCTTTCTCGAAATCCCCTGGGTTCACCCAGCCGGCGCGGGTAGGTTCCCCGTTTGTGAAACGCTTGTGGAAATCTTTCGAATCAGTCGCGATGGGATAGTTGTCGAACACGGAACCGTTTCCTTCCATGCGGGGGTCCTCCTGTTGGCGAAGTTCCTTCTCCATGCGCTCCCGCAGAGCCTTTTTGGTTTTCTCCATCGCCGGGCTTTCGGCGAGGTTGCTCACACAGTCGACGTCCGCCTTCACGTCGTAGAGTTCTTCCGGCGGCAGTTTGCCGAAATTCAGATTCCAGAAATGGGTGTTTTCGCCGCTTCGTCTTGCATCGAGAATCCAGGTCTTGGTCGGGCTTCCATCGGTGTTGAGGTAGCCGGTGACGGGATCTCCCGCCGGCCAGCGATCGGGCTCGTAGTTGCGGAGATAGAGATGCTCCGCCGTGACGATGCCGCGAATGGGATAGCCCTGATCATCCGGTCGACCCGCATCGTGGCGTTCTTTGCCGATAAGAACGTGGTCGCGCTCCGGAATGACGCGCCCTTCTTTCTCCGATTCGAAAATCGGGACAAGGCTTTGTCCGGTCAGCGACGCCATCGTTGAGTTTTCCGGAGCCAGTTTTGCGACGTCCAGAAAGGTGGGGGCAAAATCGATGAAACTAACGAAATCCGTGATCTCGCGGCCCGGATTTTTGATTCCCTTCTTCCACATGATTGCGAGGGGAAGATGGTTGGAGTGAAGGTATTCGTTTCCTTTCACCCGGGGAAAAGGCATGCCGTTGTCCGAGGTGACGACGATGAGGGTGTTGTCGAGCTGCCCCTCTTTTTCGAGATGCTCGATGATCCGGAGCAGATGCGCATCGAAGTGTTCAATTTCAAACGCGTAGTCGAGCATGTCCGTGCGAACGATCTCGTTGTCCGGCCAGTATCCGGGCACGCGGTCGATGTCCTCGAGAGACTTTCCGCCTTTTTCAATTCCGACCTGGTATTCGTAGGCACGGTGTGGTTCGGTGGATCCGTACCAGAACGCCCAGGGTTTTTCGCTGGCTTTGGCATCGGAGAGAAAATCCTCGAAATTGCGGGCGTAGTCGTTGTTCGAAATCTTTTCCGCAGGTGGTTTCGCCTTGTGTTTGGAATATGGCTTGCCGGCGAGCAAACGCTTTTTGCCCTCCGCGTCCTCGGCGATCCCCGGTGCCCAGGTCTTGCCGGTGCTGCCGACGAAGTAGCCGGCCTTTCGTTCCAGAGCCTCCGCGTAACTGGTGAATTTGGCAGGGAAGAAAGGCATATGGTTCGCCGCTTCTTCCAGCTGCCAGGAATTTCTTCCCGTAAGAATGCAGGCCCGGCTCGGCGCGCATTTTGCATTCGGAGTGAAAGCCTGATGAAAAAGCAAACCCTCCCGTGCAACCCGGTCAAAGCCCGGCGTTTTCACCCAGTCCGTTCCGTAGGCCGATGCATGCGGCCACGACTGGTCGTCGGAAATGGCGAAAAGGATATTGGGACGCTCGTCGGCTTGTACGACGGAGACTGCCAGAAAGAAAATAACGGATATGGAGAAAGAACGGAGCATGATGAACTAGTCCTGTATGGTTACCGAAGCCGGATCGTAATCAATTTCCGGATACTTCATTTGGAGGCCTTCCAGCGTCTTGATGATGATGTCCGCGACGAGCAAATTGCGATACCACTTCCGGTCGGCGGGAATGACATACCACGGTGCGTCGTCTGTGCTTGTCTTCTCAAACACATCGGAGTAGGCCTCCATGAATTTTGACCAGAGGGCCCGATCTTCGAGATCTCCGGGATTGAACTTCCAGTTTTTCTCCGGCTCATCGAGGCGGGCCTGGAGACGTTCCTTCTGTTCATCGCGGGAAATGTGGAGAAAGATTTTCACGATGGTGACGCCTTCGTCGGCGAGCATTTGCTCAAATCCACGAATGTGATCGTAGCGCTTCGACCACCGCGATTCGGGGAAAATATCCCGGACACGGACGGCAACAATGTCCTCGTAATGGCTGCGATTGAAAATTGCGGTCTGTCCATTTCCCGGAACGTGAGGGTGAATTCGCCAAAGGTAATCGTGTGCCAGTTCCCGCGAGCTGGGACGTTTGAAAGAGGCGACGCGGATTCCCTGTGGGTCCATGGGATTAAAAACGCTGCGAATCGTTCCGTCCTTTCCGCCCGTGTCCATTGCCTGAAACACCACAAGAAGGCGGTTTTTGTCCTCCGCGTAGAGGCAGGTCTGAAGTTCGTCAATCTTCTTGAGGAGTTTCGTGAAGTATTTTTTCCCCTCCGCCTTTTCCATCGGGAAAAGATCCTCGTCGCGGGTCGGGAATTTGTTCAAATCGATGGTTTCACCCGGATGAATGCGAAACGGGTGTTCGGAAAGAGGTATGTCGGACATGCCGCTACACTAGCGCAGCCGCAATCGGGTCGGCAAGTGCTTTACCGGCGCGGGTGAGGCGGAGGAACCCTGTTTGCTCGATGACCAAACCCTGTTGGATCAGTGACTCAACAGGGTTGGGTGTGGGGAGCCACTCTGTAGGCAGCCCCTCGCGGGTGCGGAGGAGGAGGGCGATGCGCTCAAGCCGGAGGTCGTCTTCGCTGAGGAGCTCGATGCTGGTCCGCGTTTCGAGTCCGCTCTGCGCGGCTTGCATGTAGGCGGCGGTGTCGGGGAGGGTGGTTGAGCGCTCCTTGTTCAGGGTGCTGACAGCTCCCGGTCCCAGTCCGAGATAGTCGGCTCCGGACCAATAGGCACGGTTGTGTTGGGATTCGAAACCGGGCCGGGCGTAGTTGGAAATTTCGTAGTGGGCGAAGCCCTTTTCTTCGAGAAAGTCGAGGGCGGCGTAGAAGAGGTCGGCATCGCGATCTTCGTCGCTATCGAGCTCGCCGGACTGGTGCCGCGTCAGGAATTCGGTGTCCTCCTCGTAGGTAAGGTTGTACGCGGAAATGTGATCGGGCCGGAGAGCGGCAGCCTGATGGAGGTCGTTTTGCCAGCTTTCGAGTGTTTGACCGGGAATGGAAAACATCAGGTCAATGGAGACGTTTTCGAAACCGGCATTCCGAAGGGTTTCGAAGGCTTCGATGGCGTCGGCGGGGGAGTGGTCACGGCCAAGAGTGGCGAGTGTTTCCGGATCGAAGGACTGCGTGCCGAGACTGATGCGGGTGACTCCGAGTTCGCGCATCAGCCTGGCCTTTGCGAGGTCGAAGGTGGCGGGGTTGGCTTCCAGAGTCCACTCGGTGACTTCGGTAAGGTCGAAGGTATTGGCAAGGCCGCGACAGAGGGATTCGAGATGCGTGGGAGAAAGAAGGCTTGGAGTTCCTCCGCCGAAGTAGACCGTCCGGATCGGATCCGTAGCAGTCTGTCGGCGTCGTTGTGATTCTGTCAGGATCGCTTCGACAAATGCTGCGTTCGCGAGCTTGCCGGGCGTGTGTTTGTAGAATCCGCAGTAGGGGCAGATGTGGTGGCAGAAAGGAATGTGGACGTAGAGGTGCACGGGGGAGGAAATCTCATGCAAAGGCACGCTGGCGCAATGGGTTTGTGAGAGGCAAATGGGCGTTGGATCAACTTCGTTGTCACCGAGGTGGAACGGCGTTGCTGTTGAGCGATCACTTTGCGCGCACGACAATGCTTGGTCCCCGGACAGCGACGACCGTGACGTCGACACCGACTCCAATGGAACCCGATTCGGCGATGACGTCGATCTTCTGACCGTCAATTTTGACGCGGCCGGAGGGCATGAGGTCGGTGAGAGTGGTCCCTGATTTGCCGAGGAGGCTGTTGCGCTCTTCTTTCTTCTCATCTTCTTCCCCGGATTCATTCTGGAGAATGAGTTTCCGGGTGAGAGGAAGGCGGTGAAAATATTTCATCCACCAGCCGAGAACGACAAAGCAAAAGATAAGCAGGAGCACCGATGCGACGATGCCGGCGGTCGCTCCGAATTTGGCAAATGTCACGACCACCGCTGCGACGAGCAATCCAATTCCGATAACCCCGAGGATTCCTCCCGGAAGCACCAACTCAGCGAGAATCGCAACGATTCCAATAATGCTGAGAAGAAGGATCAGGGTCATGACGCCAGGTTGAACGTTGAAGGTTCAACGTTGGATGTTGAAGGATTGCGCGAAGCGCGTCAACCGGCCTTTCCGCAGCAGTTCTTGTATTTCTTTCCGCTCCCGCAGGGACAGGGGTCATTGCGGCCGACCTTGGGTTGTTCCCGTTTTACGGTTTTTGGAATTTCGATTTTGGGACGGTCGTCGGGTGGGAGTTCGCCTCCGCCGCCTGCGGCCATATCGGAAATGACGTCGGGACGGCTCATCTGGATGCCGCGAAGAACGCGGTTGTAGTCATCGGGACGGGTCGTGGTGCGGAAGAGATTGCCGAGGACTTCGATTTTGATCCGGTCCATGAGGCCGACGAAGAGTTCGTAGGCGGCATGCTTGTATTCAACGAGAGGATCCTTTTGCGCGTAGCGGTAGTTGCTGATGGAATCGCGCAGGCTGTCCATTTCGAAGAGGTGTTCCTGCCAGAGCTGGTCAATGCTGTGAAGAATGACGAAGCGCTCGAGCCCCTCGACCTGCTCGGGGTCTTCGTGGTTGGTTTTGACTTCGTAGGCGGCTTTGGCCTGCTCGATGAGAAAGTCGAGATTCTCCTCGGCGCTTCTCGTTTTGAGCTGCGCTTTTTCTTCATCGAGAGCAAGTGGGAAGTGGGTGTTGAAAGCGAGCAGGGCTGCTTCGGTAGCCATTTCCCCGGTTTCAGGGTCGACGCTGTCGCGAAGAACGGCAGGCATAGCGTCTTCGATGATTTCGATGACGAGAGAGTGCGGGTCCTCGGTGTTGAGAACGTCGTTGCGGTAGCCGTAGACAACGCTCCGCTGGCTGTTCATGACATCGTCGTATTCGAGAATGTGCTTCCGGGAAAGGTAGTCGCGCTGCTCGACTTTCTTCTGCGCGTTCTCGACAGACTTGTTGAGCCAGGGGTGCTCGAGTTCCTGACCTTCCTCGAGGCCGAAGCGCTCCATCATTTTCGTCATGCGCTCGGCGGCACCGAACTGCATCATGAGGTCGTCCTCGAAAGAGACGTAGAACACGGAGGCACCGGGGTCGCCCTGACGGGAGCAACGTCCGCGAAGCTGGCGGTCGACCCGACGGCTGCGGTGACGCTCGGTTCCGATGACCATGAGGCCGCCTTTGTCTCCGACTCCTTCGCCGAGTTTGATGTCGGTTCCCCGACCGGCCATGTTGGTGGCGACGGTGACAGATCCGGGCTGACCGGCGCGGGCCACGATTTCGGCCTCCTGCATGTGGAATTTTGCGTTGAGAACAGAGTGGGGGATTTTCTCGCGTTTCAGCATCCGCGCAAGCACTTCGGAAGATTCGACGCTGGCAGTTCCCAGCAGGATGGGCTGCTCTTTTGCATGGGTTTCCTTAACGAGGTCGATGACGGCCTTGTATTTCTCACGCTGGGTCTTGAAGATCTTGTCGTTGAGATCGATCCGGGCGATGGGGCGGTTTGTCGGAACGATAAGAACTTCCAGTTTGTAGATGTCGTGGAATTCCGCAGCTTCGGTTTCGGCGGTTCCGGTCATGCCGCCGAGTTTTTCGTAGAGCCGGAAGTAGTTCTGAATCGTGATGGTCGCGTAGGTCTGCGTCTCGCCCTCGATGGTGACGTTTTCTTTCGCTTCGACCGCCTGGTGCAGTCCATCAGACCAGCGACGTCCGGCCATTTTACGTCCGGTGTTTTCGTCGACGATCATGACGCGATTGTCTTCGACGACGTAGTGCACGTCTTTCTCGTAAAGCGTGTAAGCCTTCATGAGCTGAGAGATGGTATGCATCTTCTCGGCCTGAGCGGACATTTGCTGCTGGAGATCGGTTTTCGCTTTCGCTTTCTGCGCGTCGGACAGCTTTTCGTCACCGTCAATGGCGGAGAAAGCGTCGGACAGGTCAGGGAGGACGAAGGCTTCGGGATCGTCGGGACTGAGAAACTGACGACCTTTTTCCGTGAGCTCGGCTTCGTGGGCCTTTGGGTCGAGGGTGAAGTAAAGTTCCTCCTTCAACTCGAAAAGAGCGGTTTTCTGGGGGTCCTTGAAGAACTCGAGTTCCGCTTTCTCCATGGCGCGGCGGACTTCGGCGTCCTCCATCGCCCGGAGGAGTGCGCGGTTGCGCGGCATACCGAGCTTGAGCTTGTAGAACATGGTTCCGGCCGCTTCGATGTCGCCGTTCTCGAATTCCTTTTTCGCATCGCGGGCGAGGTCGTTACAGAGGTTGGTCTGCTTGCGGTAGAGATTCTGAATTTGCGCTTTGTAGCGGTCGAACTGCTGGTCCTGACGAACTGTGACAGGACCGGAAATGATCAGCGGGGTTCGTGCTTCGTCGATGAGAACGGAGTCGACCTCATCGATGAGGGAGAAGTAGTGGTTTCGCTGCACCTGCATGGAGGCGTCCTGCGCCATGCCGTTGTCGCGAAGATAGTCGAAACCGAACTCACTCGCGGTGCCGTAGGTGATGTCTTTCTCATACATCTCACGCCGGATCTCGCTGGTCTGGTCGTTCTGAATACAGCCGACGGTGAGGCCAAGCCACTCGAAGAGGTATCCCATCCATTCGGAGTCACGACGGGCGAGGTAGTCGTTCACGGTGATGACGTGAACGCCCATTCCGGTGAGGGCGTTGAGAAAAACAGGGAGGGTTGCGACGAGGGTTTTACCTTCACCGGTTGCCATTTCTGCAATCATGCCGCGATGAAGTCCGATACCGCCGATGAGCTGGACATCGAAATGCACCATCTGCCATTCGACGGGGTGGTCGCACACATCCCAGGACTGTCCACAGAGACGACGGGCAGTGTTTTTAACGACCGCGTAGGCTTCGGGGAGAATTTCGTCGAGGTAGGCGGCACGTGCTTTCGGAAATTCGTCTTTCAGCTCAGCAAAGGTGCGCTGCGCTTCGAGAATGTTTTCGACGAGAGCGTCGTTGTCGAGTCCTGCGACCGTATCTGGGGAAACGAAGGAAGCGGCTTCACGGTATTCATCAGCGAGAGCCTCGAACCGTTTCGCCCACTCCGTAAGCGTTTCGCGATTTTCGTCGGCACTGCGGTTGCGGAGGATCCGGTC